>NZ_JANSHG010000022.1:0-21559 GCF_047461555.1 Synechococcus sp. WC101 | reverse complement strand
GGTTTCCCTGACTGCTCCCCTGTTGGCGGCCTTGTTCAAGCTGGAGTTCAGCTCTTTGCCGGCGGTGGGGCTGTTGCTGGGCAGTTTTTACGGGGCTGGGCTGGGCCTGGTGGTAGTGGTGGGCCAGGCGTTGTTTTTGCCCTTGGTCTCTGCTGCCAACCTACTCACCTTTGTGCCCTTACTTTCCGGCAGTGTGGTGGCCTGCGCCCTGGCCGGGCGCTCGCGTTCCCGCGAAGAGCTGGCCCTGCTGGGAGGAGGGGCGGCGGCAGTGCAGATGCTCACCTATGCGGCTGCTAGCTTGACCACAACGGGCGGCATCGACCTATTGGCGATGGCCTTGGGGGGAGGGATCACGCTGGGGTGGAGCATTGTGGCCCTGGGGGCCAGCCCCTACCTGGAGCGCCTGTTCGACCTAGCCACCCCCATTCGCCTCATCGAGTTGAGCAACCCCAACCGCACCTTGCTGCGGCGGCTGGCGGCAGAGGCCCCTGGCACCTTTCAGCACACCCTGTTTGTGGCCACTTTGGCGGAACGGGCCGCCCAGAAGTTAAACCTCAACGTGGAGCTGGTGCGCACCGGCACCCTCTACCACGACATCGGCAAGATGTTGCAGGCCCGCTACTTCATCGAGAACCAAATGGGCGGCCTCAACCCCCATACGCAACTGGACGATCCCTACCGCAGCGCCCAGATCATCAAAGCGCACGTCAGCGATGGGCTGCGCCTGGCCAAGCAATACAATCTGCCCACCGCCGTCCAAGCTTTTATCCCTGAGCACCAGGGGACGATCCTGATTGCTTACTTTTACCATCAAGCCCAGATGAAAGCCGGAGATCAACCGGTGCCCGAGGAGCCGTTCCGCTACGATGGCCCCATCCCCCAGAGCAAGGAGACAGGGGTGGTGATGCTGGCCGATGCCTGTGAGGCGGCCCTGCGCAGCATGACCCTGAGCGACGGCTTCGGCCCTGAGGTGGTTGAGCGGGCTAAGGCCGTTGTCCGCAAAATCGCCCAGGCCCGTTGGCAAGATGGCCAACTGGTCGATAGCGGTCTGACGCTGCGGGATTTGGAGGTGGTGGCAGACGCTTTTGTGGAGGTGTGGCGGGAATCCAACCACGAGCGCATTCCCTACCCCAGTCCTGCCCCTGCCCTGCCCTCGCCTGAGTCCGACGCTGCCCAGGCCCAGATGCCCGTGCTGATGACTCCTTCAACGGGATCTCCCTAGCCTCGGCGAGCTGAGTAGGTCGAGAAAAGTCTAGTCCCAGAGCTCATCCATCGGTACGATAAGGGATCATTTGCGCCGGTGGCGCGTGGCGCTGTTGCGAAGCGACACAGCTCCAAGTTTGACCTGCACTCAAGCTCTCCGCTTAGGATCCGTTACCCTCGTTTTTGGATGGCCTGCTGAATGCCTCATGTAGCTCCTGCTTCGTCCACCCATCTGCAAGCTTCGGCAGTCCCTATTCAGATCCCGCCGCTCTCTCAACCCAGCTCTGTCCAACTTTCGCTGGTCGTTCCCACCTATAACGAGGCCTCCAGCATTTGCAGCCTGATCCGGCAGTTGTGCGCCCACCTCGACACGATTCTACCGGGAGCCTACGAGCTGATTGTGGTGGACGACAACAGCCCGGATTACACCGCCAAGTTGGCCCAGGAACTGCAAGAGGAGCTTCCCCAACTCAAAGTTATCTGCCGCCAGCGGGAACGGGGCCTGGCCACGGCTGTGTTGCGCGGATGGCAAGCGGCCCGCGGCGAGGTGCTGGGGGTGATGGACGGGGATCTGCAGCATCCGCCGGAGATCATTCTCAAGCTATGGCCTGCCATCCAAGAGGGAGCAGACCTAGTGGTGGGCAGCCGCTACGTGGGGTCGGGGGGGGTGAGCCACTGGAACCTGGGCCGGCGCCTCGTCTCTCGGGGAGCTCAAGCCATCGGGCTGGTTTTGCTGCCAGGGGTTTTTAGGCGGGTGTCGGATCCGCTCAGCGGGTTATTTCTGGTCAGACGCCAGGCCATTGCCGGGATCCCGCTCAGCCCCAAGGGTTACAAGCTGCTGATCGAGGTGCTGGCACGGGGCCGGGTGAGAACCATTGCTGAAGTCGGCTACATCTTTCAGGAGCGCCAAAACGGCGAGAGCAAAATTCAACTGCAAACCTGTCTTCAGTATCTCCACCATCTCATTCACCTGCGCTTCTCGCTAGGGCAGGTGGGAGCCTTTTTGCGCTTCAGCACAGTCGGCCTGTCAGGCACGGTGGTGGACATGGTTTTGCTCTATTTGTTACACGACCCGGCCAACTTAGGATGGGATCTCATCACGAGTAAGCTGATCGCTTCGGAAATGGCCATTCTCAATAACTTCCTGTGGAACGATCTGTGGACGTTTCGCCATGTTACCCGATTGCAGCCGGGCCTCTCGAACCGCCTGAAGCGGCTGGCCAAGTTTAATATGATCTGTTTGATCGGCCTGTTTCTTAACTCTTCGCTGGTGATTTTGCTGAGCGAGCGCTTGGGCATTCACTATCTGTTGGCCAACTTAATTGCGATCGGTATTGTTGTATTCTGGAACTTCTACCTCAACTCCAAGCTGAGCTGGAAAAGTGCAGAGGCTAAGCTGGATCCCGGGGGCGACAAGTCTTGAGCGTCTGGTTATTTCAGACCCAATTAAGACACTCCTGAAGCGCTCTGCTCCAGTGCCCTCATCCTCAACTCCTCTCCCAAGGAGTTAAGGATCGGCTTCTCGATCGGTTCCATTGCCATTGGATAGAGATCAGGCCATGTCAAGGGGAATTGGGACGGATCCCCTCTAGGGTGATGATCTCCTGGATAACCGAGCGAACCACAGGAGCCGCCGTTGTCGATCCGAAGGCATCTTCCCCCTTGGGCTCGTCGATCACAGCCAAAATCACATACTGAGGACGAAGGGCTGGGAAATAGGCCACAAAACTGGTGATGCGCTTGCCAGGCAGATAGCCTCCCCGCGGCCCTGCCTTTTGGGCCGTGCCCGTCTTGCCGCCGATTTCATATCCCTCGATCTTGGCCGATTGCCCGGTGCCAAAATCCACCGCATCTCGCATTTGGATGCGCACCGCCAGGGTAGCCTGCTCCGACAGCACCCGCACCGGCTGGGGTTGCGGGGATCCCCAAACCAAGGTGTCTGTATCCTTTTCGACCAGACCGCGCACCACGTGGGGCCGCACTTTCAGCCCGCCGTTGGCGATGATGCAGTGCAAGGTGGCTAACTGCAAAGGCGTGAGGGCCAATCCCTGGCCAAAGGCGACGGTGGCCCGCTCCACCGGTACAGTTACAAATTGCCGCAGGGGCTTCAGGCGGCTGGGCGGCTCAAAGGGCAGATCGACACCGCTGCGCTCGTTCAATCCCAGCCGCAGGAGGGCATGGTAGTACTGGCGGGGATCCAGCTTTTGCATCAGGTGCACCATGCCTACGTTGCTAGACAGGCGCAGAACCTCGGTAACGCTCAGCCAGCCATGGGCACCCCGCTGGCGGTAGTCGTGGTTTTGGATGGGCCAGCGACCAATCCAGATCTGCCCCGCGTCGTAGACCCGTTCGTTGGCCGTGAAGGCGCCGGCATCGAGCCCAATGGCGATGTTGATGGGCTTGAAGGTGGATCCCGGCTCGTACAAATCCGTAACAGCCCAGTTGCGAAAAAGGGCAGGGTCATACTCGAAGTAGCGGTTGGGATCGTAGGTGGGCTCGCTCACCAGGGCCAGGATCTCTCCCGTGTGAGGTTGCAGGACGATCACCGTGCCCCGTAGGGCTTGAAACCGTTCCAGTTGCGTTTTCAGGGCGGCGCGAGCAGCCCTTTGCAGCCGCATATCCAGGGTGAGTTGCAGCACCGTCTCGTGGGATTGCAACAGTCCTTCCGGCACTTCGGCCGCCAACAACTGGCCGTAGCCGTCGCGGGGAAGGGTAAGGTGCTGAACCGTCCGCTCCAGCAAGACCTGTTGAGAGTACTCCAGCCCCGCTTGGCCGCGGTGATCCAAATCCACATAGCCCACCACTTCGGCGGCCATTTCCTTCTGGGGATAGACCCGCTGCCGCTCGCTCACCAGCTCCAGGCCGTCCAGATACAAGGCCTGAATTTGAGTCGCCACTTCCGGCGACAGCCAGCGCTCCAGCCGTACCGCGTGAGTGGCCGACAACTGCTGGGTCAGTTGCTCAACTGGCCGCCGCAGCAGAGGGGCCAGAGCAGTGGCAATCTCCTGGGGGGTACGCTTGCCGAAGAGGCGGGGATGGGCCCAAAGGGTATAGGCAGGGCGATCTACAGCCAACAGCTCCGCCTGCTGCCGAGCTAAGGAGTGGCGGTCCACAATCGAGCGGCGGGGGATGAAGGGCCGGAGCTGGGCCCGCTGCTGGGCCTCGGCCCGCTTTTGTAAGAGCGGGCCCTGGTGATGTTGTAAATAGACCAAACGTGCCCCCACCCCCACCAGGGCGACAGCCAGAACCAGGCCCACCGCCGCGATGCGAAAGTTTAGTTGTCGGACTGTCGGGATCCGCTCCCCCAAAAGCCACGCCAGCCGGGATCCCTGGGGCCGGTGGCTGGGCGGCCAAGGGGGCCAAGCAGGTCTGCCCCGCTGCCGTTGGGCAAGTTGCCGGCTTCTCTGTCTGGTCTGCAAAGGTTGCTGGCCCAAACCGGCTCCAGACCTGTCTTCCACTGCCACTCCTGTGTAGATACCACCGTTAGTTTGCCGCCCATCGCCTTGTCCGGCCAGCTTTCGCCTCATTGGGTGGAAAATCCCTGTTGACGCAACGCTTCAAAGAGGGCGATCGCCACCGCATTGCTGAGATTGAGGCTGCGCACCGGCCCGCTCAGGGGGATGCGCACACTGGGATAGGTTTCCAAGAACATAGGATCCAGGCCACGGCTTTCGCTGCCGAACACCAGCCAGTCTCCTGGCTGATAGGCCACCTCGGTGTAGAGGGCCTTGCCGCGCACGCTAAAGCACCAGAACCGCGCCTCGGGGTGGGCTTGCACCAGAGCAGACCAAGAGGGATAGCGATGCAGTTGGACGTGCTCCCAGTAGTCCAGCCCCGCCCGCCTGAGGTAGCGATCCGAGAGGCGAAACCCCAAGGGATCCACCAGGTGGAGGGGCGTGCGGGTAGCTGCACAGGTGCGGGCGATGTTCCCCGTGTTGGCCGGGATCTCCGGAGCTACCAAAACAACATGGAAGGGCATGAGCCGCTCTCAATGGCTGCCAAACCCGCGGCTACCGCCTCCCTTTTTGCCCCCACCTTTGCCCGGCTTGCGGCTGGGCTGCTGTCGCGGCGGCGCTGCAGAACGTCCTCGCCACTGGGGGCCGCCCACCGGCAGTGGGCCTCGTCCACCCGGCATCCCTGCAAGGCCGCCCAGGCTCATGCTGCGCATCATGTCGCGCATGCGCTGAAAATCGCTCACCAGCCGGCTGACATCCTCCAGCTTGTGGCCAGAGCCCAGGGCCACCCGCCGCTTGCGGCTGACGCTGCGGGCCAAGAGATCCGGGTTGCGGCGCTCTTCGGGGGTCATGGAGTTGATCATGGCCTCGGCGCGGGCCAGTTGGTCTTGTCCTTTTTGCAATTGTTCCTCGCTGATTTTGCCCATCCCCGGCATCAGCCGCAGCAGCCCCGCCAGGGATCCCATGCGCTTGATCAGGCGCATTTGTTTGAGGAAATCGGTGAAATCGAACTGGGCGGTCATCATCTTTTCCGCCATCCGGGCGGCATCTCCCAGGTCGATTTCCTCCTGGGCTTTTTCCACCAGGCTGAGGATGTCTCCCATGCCCAAAATGCGCGAGGCCATGCGATCCGGGTAAAAGGGATCCAAGGCCTCCACCTTTTCGCCGACGCCGACGAACTTGATGGGCTGGCCGGACACCTGGCGAATGGAAAGGGCTGCCCCGCCGCGGCTATCGCCGTCCAGCTTGGTGAGGATGGTGCCGGTAAGACCCAGCCGCTCGTGGAAGGCCTGGGTGAGGTTGGCGGCCTCCTGCCCGATCATGGCGTCCACCACCAGCAGGATCTCGTGGGGCTGCACCGCCGCCTTGATCCGCTCCAGCTCCGCCATCATCTCCAGGTCGATCTGCAAGCGACCGGCGGTATCCAAGATAACGTAGTCGTAGCCCTGTTCCCGCGCGGCTGCCACTCCCTGGCGGGCGATCTCGACGGGATCCGTCTTGCCCAGGTCGAAGACAGGGATCTGAATCTGCTGGCCCAGGGTCTTGAGCTGGTCGATGGCCGCCGGACGATAGATGTCGCCGGCCACCAGGAGCGGCCTTTTGCCCTGCTTGCGCAAATACAAAGCCAGCTTGGCACAGGTGGTGGTTTTGCCGGATCCCTGCAGGCCGACCATGAGCACAATGGTGGGGGGCTGTTCCGCCTGGGCAATGGGCACATTCGCCTCCCCCATTACCTTCACCAGCTCGTCGTGGACGATCTTGATAAACTGCTGGTCTGGCGTCACCCCCAGGATGACCTCAGCTCCCAGAGCGGCCTGCCGCACGTCCTCGATAAACTGCTTCACCACCTGGAGGTTGACGTCGGCGTCCAACAGGGCGCGCCGCACCTCCCGCAGGGCTTCTTGGATGTTGGTTTCGGTGATCTTGTCCTGGCCGCGCAGTTTTCTCCAGGCCAGTTCCAACTTCTCGGAGAGGGCATCAAACATGAGCGCTGTTCATCCTGTCAAGGGCTGCTAGGGCATTTCCTACCATAGTTCAATTGGGGCAGCTCCATCTTGGGGATCCCGGCCCCAGCCGCTACCTGGGCCGAGAAAGGCTGGCTACTTTACGAAAGTTTAAGCAACAATAGAAGGCGTCGCTTGCAGACTGGCCATGGTCAGCGTCGCTTCCCGCTCCTACAGCACCACCGACTGGCAGTTGGGCTATCGCTCTTTACGCCAGGAGTATGACTATTGGGCGACGGAAATCGAGGGGCGGATCCCCGAAAGGCTGCAGGGAACCCTCTTTCGCAACGGGCCTGGCAAGCTGGAGGCGGGATCCCAGCGCTACGGCCATCCCTTCGACGGCGACGGCATGGTGTGTGCCATCACCTTTATTGACGGGCGGGTGCATTTCCGCAACCGGTTTGTGAGCACTCCCGAGTTTGAGGCCGAGGAGAAGGCGGGACGGGTGCTCTACCGCGGCGTATTCGGCACCCAGAAGCCGGGAGGCTGGTGGGCCAATTTCCTCGATCTGCGCTTCAAAAACCCCGCCAACACCAACGTTATCTACCAAGGCGGCAAGCTCCTGGCGCTTTGGGAGGCCAGCGCTCCCTATCGGCTCAACCCCGCCACCTTGGCCACCGAAGGGAGCGAGACCTTTGCCGGTGCCCTTGCCCCCAACCAGCCGTTTACGGCGCATCCCCGCCGGGATCCAGCCACGGGGGATCTCATGGCCTTTGGGGTGCAGACAGGACCTTCCTCCACGCTGCTGTTTTACCGCGTCGACGCCCAAGGAAGGCTGGTGGAAAAGCGGGACTACCGCCTGCCGGGTTTTGCCTTTCTGCACGACTTTGTCTGGACGCCCCGCTACTGGATCTTTTTCCAGAATCCGGTGGCCTTCAACCCCTTGCCCTATATGCTGGGCCTGCAGCCGGCGGGCACCTGCTTGACCCTAAAAAAAGGAGAGCCCACCCGCATTTGGCTATTTCCCCAACAGGGCGAGCCGCTGCAACTGCAAACGGAGCCGGGGTTTGTTTTCCACTTTGTCAACGGCTACGAGGTTGGGGATCAGGTGGTGGTGGATGCCGTTCTCTACGAAGCCTACCCTGCCCTGGAGCCAGGGGCTGACTACTTGCAAATTGACTTTGCCCAGGTGCCAGCCGGCAAGCTGTGGCGCTTTGAGCTGGATCCCAAGGCGGGCAAGGTTAAGCGGGAGCTACTGCTGGATCGCTCGGTGGAGTTTCCGGCTATCCATCCGGCCCGTATGGGGGGATCCCATCGCTACATCTACATTGGGGCTACCCATGCTCCCGGCCCCAACGCCCCCCTGCAGGCCATTCTCAAGTTGGACACGACAACAGGCCGCAGCGAGCAGTACAGCTTTGCCCCCCGCGGCTTTGTGGGAGAGCCGGTATTCATCCCTGATCCTGAGGACGCTGCAGAGGAAGCCGGCTGGATTGTAACAGTGGTCTTTGATGCCGCCAGTCAGCGCTCGCAGGTGGTGATCCTGGATGCCTCAGACCTGGCTGCCGGCCCGGTGGCGCGGATCCCCTTGCGGCATCACATTCCCTACGGCCTCCACGGCAGTTTCACCCCTCAGACATGGGTAGAGGCCAGATAGGGAAGGGATCTTGGCATGGCTGGGTTAGTCCCGGGCCGCCGGGCGCGAGCTGAGGAAAAGGTGCGGCTCTGTAGCTCAACATTCTGCAACCTGGGCCGGAGCAGTTGCTACTATCGGCTAGACTTCAGCTACAGTGTTGACAACCGCTGAACCGCGACTTGTTGGGCGCAGGCCTTGGGCGGGTCTGCTGAGCTGACGGGAGGAAAAGAGGAAGGCTGGTAAAGCTCGGTGGTGTGTTGAGCGGGTCTTGGGTCAAGGGCAGAGGTAAGCCCTGTTTTGGCAACGGCAGATGTCTTGCACTGCCTCCCAGCGTCGTCGCCCACCGCTGGGCATTCTGGTAAACATCCTGGATTGACTGCAGCGGAACCGTTACGATGTCCTCAGATCTGAGACCTCCCCTTCGAATTGTACGGCCCCCCAGGCCCACCTCAACCAGCGAGCCCAGGGGATCAGCTCAAGATGTCGGGTCAGCTGCTGGTGGGGGCCAGCCTGTTGTCGCCGCCGCCGCTACGCTAGAGCAGAAGAAAGCGATGGAGAGAGAGCGACCTTGCCTGGAGCCCATCCCGCCGCCCGGGGAGAAGATGCAGTACCGGGCGATTGGCCTCATCGAGGGGCGTTACATTCCCTCGCCCAACCACTTCACTCGCGGGATTTTGCGCACCTCGGATGGTTTAGATCTCAATGCGGTACTGCTAGGCCGGGTGATGAGCCTGGTGCGCAAGTACCTGAAGCCGGAACGCAACTATTTGTGGGTGGTCTATCCCCGCACCCGCGACAAGAGCCAGGATCTGCACGTGCAGTTGATGGGGGTGTGGGCCCCAGAAGAAATGGGGCAAACTCTGCCAGAGGGATCCCGTCCGACGGTGGTGCCGGACTGGTTTTCCATTCGCGGCGAGGTCGTTTTCCAATCGCAGGAAAAAGGGTTCATTATCGTCAAAATCCGTCAATCCGGCAAAAAGAACTCCGCCGGCTCTTCCCCTCAGCGGGCCCAGACGGCCAAGGGCGCCGCATCGCCTGCGGCAACAGCTCCCAAGCCTCAGGCTTTTAAACTGCGCCTGATCGGATCCTTGCCGGGCAAAGGAGTGGGCATCTTCTGGGATCTGCAGGTGCGCCGCCGCGGATCCCTGCTCTACGTGGAGGCAGGAACTCCCATCGGTCCTGTGCTCAAGGCGCCGCCACGCCCGAAGCGTTCCACTCCCCGCCCCAAACTCAAGAAACACTCTCCCCCCTCCACTCGCGGGCAACAGCTAAGCTCAGCTCAACCTTATTCGCCCTCGGATCCTGCCAAAGCACCCAAGCCAGCTAAGCCGATCAAGAAAAAACGTCTGTAGCCTCCATTCCTGGATACGAAGTTGTCTCTACTGCACTTCTGATATTGACCTCGTTGTAATAAACCTTTCACCGTGGTTGCGACATGGCAGAGTCAAACCCCCCTCCCAACAAAGATGAATTTATTTCCCCTCGCTATCCCTACTGGGGTGAGATAAAGCCGCAGAACTTAATTTTCGATGCCAATCTCCAAGAATTTAGCAATAAGGTGTCGCTGATTTGTAGCTTAGAAACGGGGGGCAAGATCACGCCGGAAGAGGCCTATCGCCAAATTAAAGAGCTGTGGAAACAGCTCAAACAGACCAAAAAAGCCATCCTTGACGATCCCAGGTGGAATGAACCTCCTCCCGAGTTACCGGAGGAAGAGTAGCGGGCCGGATCCTCCAGTTCGAAGCGCTCCTAGCTTAACCGCAAACAGTGTACACTGGGGGCGGATGCCAGGCCCATTCAGGGGACATGCGGACTTTTCCTTCTCCGGAGGTGCTCCGTCGGCTGCCGGCTGGGGCTGCCGATGGGGCCATCATTTTGGGTACGTTGGTTCTCCTGGGCTTGGTGGCGCAGGTGGGGGCAGGGACTTTTGAGCGGTTTCAGCCGCCGGCGGTGGTACCTCATATCGACTTGGATCCGCGCAACCTGCCCTACTACGCCGCCCGCTCCACCTTGCGCATGTTCATCGCCCTCGCCTTTTCCACCCTTTTTACCCTGATCTACGGGTATATCGCCGCCAAAAGCCGCTGGGCGGAGCGAATTTTGATCCCTTTGCTGGACATCCTGCAATCGGTGCCGGTGTTGGGGTTTCTCTCCATCACCGTTACCGGCTTTATCGCGCTTTTTCCCGGCAGCCTGCTGGGGCTGGAGGCAGCTTCTATCTTCGCCATCTTCACCAGCCAGGTCTGGAACATGACTTTTTCTTTTTACCAATCCTTGCGCACCCTGCCGCAGGAGCTGGTGGAAGCGGTCACCCTCTACCGCCTATCCGGCTGGCAGCGCTTCGTCCAGTTGGAAGTGCCTGCGGCGATGGTGGGCCTCATCTGGAACGCCATGATGAGTTTTGGCGGGGGGTGGTTCTTTGTGGCCGCCAGCGAGGCCATCAGCGTGCTCAACCAGGAATATACGCTGCCGGGGTTGGGATCCTATGTGGAAGCTGCCGTCCAGGCGGAAGATCTGCCCAAGTTGGGTTGGGCGCTTTTGACCATGGCGGTGGTGATTCTGCTGGTGGATCAGCTCTTTTGGCGGCCTCTGGTGGCCTGGTCGGATAAGTTTCGCCTGGAGCAGAGCGCCGGCGCGGCTGCCCCGGAGTCGTGGCTGTACGATCTGCTAACCACGGCGCGGATCCCACGGCTGATTGGCAATTGGCTAGCTCCCTCCAGAGAATTGGCGGATCGGCTGTTGTCCCATTTAACTCGCCTGCGCTGGGGGGATCCACCCAATCCAGAGGCGGAGCGACGCCGCGAGCGGCTGTTGACTCAGCTCTCTTGGGCTGCCATTGCCGGGATCGGGATTTGGATTGTTTATTTTGTAACCACCACCGTGGGCTTTGGGGAGGTGCTGCTGACCTTTGGGCTGGGGATCCTCACCCTGCTGCGGGTCAGCGTGCTGTTGGTTTTCGCCACCGTGATCTGGACGCCGATTGGGGTGGCCATCGGCTTTAATCCAGGCCTGGCGAAGCTGCTGCAGCCGGTGGTGCAATTTCTGGCAGCTTTTCCGGCCAATTTCCTCTTTCCGTTTGCCACCTTGTTTTTTATCCGCACCCAGATCAGCATTGAGTGGGGCAGCATTTTGCTCATGTCGCTCGGTGCGCAGTGGTACATTCTTTTCAATTCCATTGCCGGCGCCCAGAGCATCCCCACCGATTTGCGCGAAATGGCCGTGGATGTGGGCTTGCGGGGATGGCAGCGCTGGCAAAAGCTGATTATTCCGGGGATCTTTTCCGCCTGGGTTACCGGGGGGATCACGGCCAGCGGCGGGGCTTGGAACGCTAGCATTGTCTCGGAGATCGTGGCCTGGGGATCCACCACTCTTAAGGCTAGAGGATTGGGCACCTATATTGCGGAAGCAACGGCGGTGGGAGATTGGCCCCGCATCACTTTGGGCATTGGCATGATGAGCTTGTTTGTGGTGGGCATCAATCGCCTTTTCTGGCGGCGGTTGTATCAATTGGCGGAAGAAAAATATCACCTTTAATCTTTGAGGCCATCTGATATGAGCTCTGCGGCTTCTCCGGTTCTGATCGAGGTTGAGAAGGTCTACAAGCGCTTTCCTTTGCCGGAGGGCAAGGGCGAGTTTACAGTTTTAAGCCAGATCGATTTGCAAGTGCGGGCGGGGGAAGTTTTGGCTTTGTTGGGCCGCAGCGGCAGCGGCAAAAGCACCCTGCTGCGCATCATGGCGGGCCTGATCCCGCCTAGCGAAGGGCGGGTGTTGAGCAATGGCCGACCCCTGCGGGGCCCCAACCCGGATGTGGCCATGGTGTTTCAGAGTTTTGCTCTCTTGCCCTGGCTGACGGTGCAAGAAAATGTGGAGCTGGGGCTGCAGGCTCAAGGGATCCCGCGCCAGATCCGGCGGCAAAGGGCCCTCAAGGCCATCGACCTGGTGGGCCTGGATGGGTTTGAGAACGCCTACCCCAAGGAACTCTCGGGGGGCATGAAGCAGCGGGTGGGCTTTGCCCGCGCCTTTGTCTTGGAACCCAAGGTGCTGTTTATGGATGAGCCCTTCAGCGCCCTGGACGTGCTGACGGCGGAGAACCTGCGGGGGGAGATCGACGAGCTGTGGAACACCCAGGCTTTCCCTTCCCAGAGCATTCTCATCGTTACCCACAACATCGAAGAGGCCGTGTTTTTGGCGGATCGGGTGGTGATCCTGGGATCCAACCCGGGGCGGATCCGGGGAGAGGTGAAAATCGACCTGCCGCGGCCCCACGAACGTACGGATCCCCGCTTCAAGTCCTTGGTGGACTACATCTACGAGATCATGACCAATCCGGAGATCCCGGTCACCGGCGAGGTGGCTGTCCCCAGCCGGGTGGGCAGCAGGGCACCCTCTCCCTACGCGCTGCCCCTGCCTCATGCGCGGGTGGGCGGCATCAGCGGTTTGCTGGAGCTGATTGTGGAATGGCCGCAGGGACGGGTGGAGATTGCCGAGCTGGCCGAGCGGCTGCAACTGGCAGTGGACGATCTGCTGCCGATTTTGGATGCGGCGGTGCTGTTGGGCTTTGCCGAGGTAACCGGCAGGGTGGTACAACTGACCGAGATCGGCCAGGACTTTGCCAACACCACCATCTTGCGCAGCAAGGATCTCTTCCGACAGCAGCTTTTGGCACGGGTGCCGGTCTTCAAGAGCATCCTGCAGACTCTGGAAGAAAAAAACAGCCGCTCCATGCGGGCGGACTTCTTCTTGGATCTCTGGGACGAACATTTTCCCCACGAGGAAGCTGAACGGCAGTTTGCTACAGCCGTTGACTGGGGCCGCTACGCGGAGCTCTTTGAGTACGATGCTTCGGAAGAGCGGCTGTATCTCCCGGATCCCAGCGAAAGCTCCGCCGCTTCTGAGCCCGTCGGCCTCGATTCCCGTTCTGGCTAGGGCCGGCTTGGCTCTGCCTTTTCCAGAGCTGTGTTGTAGGGCAGAGGTACGATGCCTGTCTCAGAAAGCCCAAAGATTTATAGCCGTTTCAAACAAAATACATAAGACACCACCCAAGCACCCCGCGCCGCTACCTTCACCCCCAGCTCCTCCCCCTGTGGGAGAGGGGAGCCCCGGAGCGCTGCACAGTTTTCATCTCTAGCTTCTGTTCGAAGGGAGAAGAGAGCTAGGGATCGACGCGACGAACCATTTTGCTGCCGCCCTACTCATAAATCCAGCTTTGGGTGGCGGGCGTCCAATTTACCAGCTCAGATTCCTGAAACCAAAGGGCGATCTCCCGTTGGGCGGTCTCAGGGCCATCGGAGCCGTGGACGAGGTTGCGGCCTATGTCGATGCCGAAATCGCCGCGGATGGTGCCCGGCTCGGCGTCCAAAGGGTTGGTCTTGCCGATGAGCTTGCGGGCGGCGGCAATCACCCCTTTGCCCTGCCAGACCATGGCCACCACCGGCCCCGAGGTGATGAACTTCACCAATCCGGGGAAGAAGGGGCGCTCCCTGTGCTCGGCATAGTGGGCTTCCGCCAGCTCTTGGCTCACCTGCACCAGTTTCAGGCCCACCAACTGGTAGCCTCGGCTTTCCAGGCGCTGGATGATGCTGCCCACCAGCCCCCGCTGCACGCCGTCTGGCTTAATGGCGATAAAGGTGCGCTCCATGGGATCTCCCCTTGTTGTTACTAATCTTCACCGTTATCCTTGTACCGGATTGGGGATCCCCAGTGCAAGGGTGTCTAGGATCCCACCACGGCCAAGGCCAGGAAGCCACTCCCCACCACCGCGATGGCCCAGCCGGCCCAGCGCAGCAAGCCCGGGATCCGCGACCCCCAGGTTTCAGCCGCCCAGAGGGCAAAAAGTGCCACTCCGTACTGAACCAAGCTCAAGCCCAGCAAATAGCCCAGCCAAGGCATGGGTTCGGCGCCGATGATCGCCTCGGCATAGGCATAGCCATGGAATAGCCCCGCCAGGGATCCCCACAGGAGCAAAAGCCAACTTGGGATCTGCCGCGATTGGGCCAGCAGCAGGCCAAAGAGCACCACCGAGCTGGCGATGACCAACTCCGTCAGCCCCAGGGGATCCCAGCCGGCCAGGTGGATCCCGGTGCCCAGCAGGCTGGCCAGCACAAAGCCCAGCGGGATCCCGTAGCGCCAGGGTTGCCTTGCCGCAATTAAGCCAATGGCCACCACAAAGGCCAGGTGATCTGGGCCGATCACCGGATGGGCCAGGCCCGACAAAAACCCCTCCCACCCCGTGGCGGGCAATCTCCCGCCCAAGGCGTGGTGGGCAAAAGCCGGCCCAGAGGCCAGCCAGGCGATCCCCGCCCCCAGTCCAACGGCCCAGCCGCGGCCCACCTGAGCAGGCAAGGACAAAGGTCGCTGCCACTGCCAAGACATGCTTTTTGCTACCTCACGATTGAACCTATGCGAATGGGTCTAAGCTTGCTGTACCAACAGGCGGGTTTTCTGGGCAAGTTCAAAGGCGCTCGCTGTACCCTTGCAAGTTCTCCGGCTCAAATTGGCGCAAGATCCGCGTGGCCTCGCGCAGGCGGGTTTCGTTCTCTTCCTCCACAATGAGCACGTATTTGCCCGCATTGAGACGGTTGCGGTAGGCCAAAGCATCGCCGGAGCCACTGGTCAGGCCCACCCCGCCCCCGACAAAAAAGCTGCCCATGGCCCCGCTCAGCGCACCCAGCAGGCCGCCGATGAGGTGGTTGCCCAGGGATCCCGCCCAGGCAAAGGTATCCAGGCCGCTGAGGACGCTGAACCCCACCCCGGCCAAAAAGCCAAAGGGCACCAGCCAGATGGCCAGGCGCTGCATCTGGCGGCGGGCCGCTTGGGCCGGATCGATCAGCCCAAACTCGTCCGCCGTTTTGTAGCCTCGCCCCAGTAGGTGCAGCCGCTGCAGGGGAAAGCCAGCCTGTTCCAGGGCGCTGTAGGCCGCCTCGGCAGCCATGCGATCCGGCAGTACTGCAATGAGGTAACTCATAGGTAGCTCATGGGATAATCTGTGCCCGTCATCGGCCAATTCCATTGTCTCCTGAGTTTGGGGAGGGATCCCGGTGGCCCAGTCTGTCAGCCTCTACCAGCGCTTCTATGAGGTCGTGCGGCGGATCCCGCCAGGGCGGGTGGCCACCTATGGGCAGGTGGCGCGGCTGGCCGGCTACCCTGGCTACGCCCGCCAGGTGGGCTATGCCCTGTTTCGCCTGCAAGGCCACAAGACCGACATCCCCTGGCACCGGGTGATCAACGCCCAAGGGCGCATCTCCTACTCCCCTTTTCGCCTCGGCTACGACGAGCTGCAAAAAGTTCTACTCCAAGCCGAAGGGATCCCCTTCGACGCCGAGGGCCGGGTGGACTTGCAGCAATTTGGCTGGGATCCGCGGCAAACTTAACCTGGGCTTGACCCAATCTTAAACAGGCCATAGCGAAATCCCCCTCCCAGCCCTGGTAACGTGAACGCGGACGCGTCTTGTCTTGTGGATGGAGTGAAGGAATTGTCATGAAACCAGCTTGTCGCGCTCGAGGGTCTGCCTCTGCCAAGAGATGGCTTCCGGCTTGGCTGAACCCTCTGGCCAAGTCCCTGTGGGTTGGGCTGTGCTGCCTGGTGCTGAGCCTGGCCAGCGCCTGCGGTACCAGCAGCAGCTCAGTTCCCCCGTCCAGCGGCGGGGCAGGGTTTATCGCCTCGGATCCCAACGTCACCCTCTCCACTCAGCCGCCCGCTTTTACGCTGCAGATTTTGCACGCCAGCGACTTGGAAGCTTCCATTGCCGCCGTTCAGGATGCCCCCCGCTTCTCCGCCGTGGTCAACGCGCTGCGGCCCGCATTTCCCAACACGGTGGTGCTCTCCAGCGGCGACAACTACATCCCCAGCCCCTTCTACAACGCCAGCACGGATCCCTCGCTGCGGGGCCGGTATGACCGCACTCCTGGCAAAGCCGACATTGAAATCATCAACGCCATCGGCTTCGAGGCGGCTGCCTTTGGCAACCATGAATTTGACCAAGGCACACGCCAAATTCGCGACTTGATCCGACCCGACACCAGCCGCGGCTACGCGGGCGCCCGCTTTCCCTACTTGAGCGCCAACCTCAGCTTCAGCGGCACTGGCGAATTGACCAGCTCTGACTTTGCTGCCGATGGCCAAGAGGCCAGCTCCATCCGCGGCAAGATCGTCAAGACGGCGGTGATTACGGTGGGAGGGCAGCGGATCGGCCTGGTGGGTGCCACCACTACGCGCCTGGCCGCCATCTCTAGCCCTGGCCCTGAGGTGAGGGTGGAAGGCAAAGTGGACGACACCGACCAGGTGAATGCCGCCCTCATCCAGAACTTCGTCAACCAGCTCACCGGCCAGGGCATTAACAAGATCATCCTCCTGGCCCACCTGCAGCAGCTCCAAAACGAGGTAACCCTAGCCAGCCAACTGCGGGATGTGGACATCATCATCGCCGGCGGCTCCCACCGGGTGATCGCCAAGCCCACCGACCGCCTGCGCCCTGAAGATGTGCGCACAGGTGACTACCCCATCCTGCGCTCCTCGGCTAGCGGTCAACCGGTGGCAGTGGTGAACACCGGCGCCAACTACCGCTACGTGGGCCGCTTGGTGGTCGGTTTCGACGCCAACGGGGTGATTGCCCGCATCGATCCGGTGAGCGGCGCCTATGCCACCGACGACCAAGGGGTAGCAGCCGTGCGCGGCACCCCCAACCCCGACGTGGTGCGGATCGCCAACGAAATCGGCAACATCATCCGCGCCAAGGATGGCCGCACCTTTGGCTCTACCACCCAATTCCTCAACGGCCTGCGGGCCGAGGTGCGCACCGAGGAAACCAACCTGGGCAACCTCACGGCGGATGCCAATTTGGCCTATGCCAGAACGGTTGACCCCACCACGGTCATCTCCCTCAAAAACGGCGGCGGCATTCGCGCTCCCATTGGGGCTACCACCGGCGGTGGCGGCGGCGAGCCGGTGCGGCGGATCCCTCCGCTGGCCAACCCCGATGCCGGCAAGCAGGCGGGCCAAGTTTCGCAACTGGATATCGAAACTTCCCTTGCCTTTAACAACGGCCTGTCGCTGGTGACGGTTACCGCTGAGGAGCTGAAGCAACTGATGGAACATGGGGTGGCGCAAAGCCAGCCGGGGGCCACGCCGGGCCGTTTCCCGCAGATCGGCGGCTTTGCCTTCAGCTTCGATCCCTCGCGGCCACCGGGATCCCGCGTGGTCTCCTTGCGGGTGGACACGCCCACCGGCCGGGATGTGGTGGTGCGCAACGGCCAGTTGCAAGGGGATCCCCGCCGTACCTTCCGCCTGGTGACGTTGGGCTTTTTGGCCGACGGCGGGGATGACTATCCCTTTCCGCGCCTGTCTAACCCCAACCGGGTGAACTTGGCTCCCAGCTCCGGCAACAGCTTCGATACCCCCGGCAGCGAGCAGGATGCCCTGGCCCGCTACTTGCGGCAGATTGGCGTGTTTACCCAAGCCGACACTCCGGCTGCCCAAGATACCCGCATCCAGAACCTGTCGGTGCGCCAAGATACGGTGCTGCAGGGCTTGTAGGCTGGGCTACTCTCAACCGGTGGATGAAGCCAACCGCCCCTCTCCTCTCTGGGGAGAGGGGATGGTTTTAATGAGGAGCCATTCAGCATTCTCGACCCAATAGAATATGCCACCATAGTGCTGCGGGTAGCGCTAGACACGCCAACGCCCCATGAGCCTGTCAAACCCATCTTCTCTGGCCGCCCCCCCGCTCGCTTCTTGGAGAGTGCAGCCGGATCCCGTCCTCATCCTTGGAGCCGGTCTAATGGGGCGCCTGTTGGCTGCCACCCTGGTCGAGGTCGGGCATTCTGTGCGCATTGTGGAGGCAGCTTCTCCCACTGCCCCTGAGAGCAGCGCGGCCCATCTGGCTGCTGCTATGCTGGCTCCTCTGGCGGAGTCTGCCGTCGCCGAGGCCAGCGTAGTAGCGCAGGGGTACTATGCCCTCTCCCGCTGGCCCGCCCTTCTGGCCAGCCTGCCAGAGCCGGTTTTCTTTCAGCAGGAGGGCACTGTGATCCTTTGGCACCGCCAAGATGCCGGGGAAGCCAAGCGTTTCTCGGCCCTACTGGCTGCTGTAGGGGAACGCTTTCCCCATCTCCCCAAGCCTCAGCAACTAGATGCCCAGGCGCTGGCCGAGCTGGAGCCCTCGCTGGCCGGGCGATTTGGGCAGGGCCTGTATCTTCCCCAGGAGGGCCAACTGGACAACCGCCAACTGCTGGCTGCTTTGCTGGCCAAATTGCGCCAGCACGGGGTGGAGGTGGAGTGGGGCCGCCCCTGGGATCTGGAGCAGGCGCGAGCTTGGCAGGAGCAAACCGGCGGGTGGGTTTTGGACTGCCGCGGCCTGGGATCCCGAAAAGAATGGGGCGGACAGGCACCGCTGCGGGGAGTTAGGGGCGAAGTGGTACGTCTGTATGCCCCGGAAGTATCTTTGCGGCGCCCGACCCGGCTGTTGCACCCCCGCTACCCGATCTACATCGCTCCCAAGCCAGGGCACCTGTTTGTGGTGGGAGCTACCGAAATCGAATCTGAAGATCGCTCGCCGGTGAGTGTCCGCTCGGCTCTGGAGCTGCTCAGCGCCGCCTACGCCGTGCATCCTGCCTTTGCCGAAGCGCGTATCCTGGAGTTAGGCAGCCAATGTCGCCCCACCTTGGCAGATCATCTCCCCGCAGTGGTGGAGCGCTCCCCGCGGCTGTTGCAGATCAACGGCCTCTACCGCCATGGTTTCCTCATCTCCCCCGCCATTCACGATGCCGTTTTGGAGTACCTCCACCACGGCAGTTGCCGCTTGGCGCAGCAGCTTGGGATCCCCTTTCAGGTGCAGGCTGCCCCTCTTGCCGGTGAATCCCTATCGCCATGCGTGTCTTGATCAACCAAAAGCCTTACGATCTGCCGGAGGGCACCACGTTGGCCGAGGCGATAGCCCAGGTGGGGGCCAGCGGCCCTTTTGCGGTGGCGGTTAACTTGGAGTTTGTGCCACGCGACCGCTACGAGCAAACCCGTTTGCAAGAAGGCGACCGGGTGGAGATCGTCGTGCCGGTTGCCGGCGGCTAGTGCCCGATTGCCTCCCCTCAAATCCCGCATTGTTGCCCCTCAGCGATGTCCACTCTTCTTCCTGTCTCCCCTTCAACTCGGGCCGATGAGGATCCCTTGGTGCTCTACGGCCAAGCGCTGCCCAGCCGCCTGCTGCTGGGGACAGCCCGCTATCCTTCGCCGGCTATTTTGGAGCAGGCGGTGGCGCGGGCCCAGCCCTGTTTGTTGACCGTTTCCCTGCGGCGCCAGGGGGCGCTGGGGCCGGAAGCTTCCCAGGGGTTCTGGGCCTTGCTGCAGAAGCTAGGGATCCCGGTTCTGCCCAACACCGCCGGCTGCCACAGCGTGCAGGAGGTAGTCACGACGGCGGAGATGGCGCGGGAGGTGTTCGGCACCGACTGGATCAAGCTAGAGCTGATTGGCGATGACTACACCTTGCAACCGGATCCGGTGCAACTGCCCGCTGCCGCCGCCGAGCTGGTTCGGCGGGGGTTTAAGGTCTTGCCCTACAGCACCGACGACCTGGTGCTGTGCCAGCGGCTCTTGGATGCCGGCTGTGAGGTGGTCATGCCCTGGGCCGCCCCCATCGGCACTGGCAAAGGCCCCCTCAACCCCTACAACTTGCGCCTGCTGCGGGAGCGGATCGAGGCGCCGCTAATTGTGGATGCTGGACTGGGCCTGCCCTCCCACGCCTGCCAGGTGATGGAGTGGGGCTTCGATGGGGTGCTGTTGAATACAGCGGTGGCCCTGGCCCGGGATCCGGTGGCGATGGCCGAGGCCTTTGCGGAAGCGGTGCGCTCAGGCCGCCGGGCCTACTTGGCCGGCGCGATGACGCCTCAAGAAGCAGCTCAGCCCAGCACGCCAGTTCTCGGCACCCCCTTCTGGCACCAGGGCTGACTGCCGCTCTCAGGGGTGCAGCTCAGGCGGCAGGCTTTCGCGCCTGGATAACCTGCAGAGCTCCCCCAGCGTGGAGGGTCTGCCGGATGGATTGCCAACCCTGCTGCTGCAAATGCTCGGGCAAGTCCAGCTTGAGTAGCTCCCAGGCGGTCTCGGTTTCAAACAGGGCCAAAAAGAGGGCCAGCCCAGGCCAGATCAAGGGTTGTCGAGGCGCGTGCAGATCCAGAATCAAGAGTCCTCCCCCCGGCTTGAGCACCCGCCACACTTCCCGCAGCACCTGTTCCAGATCGGGGAGGGGCAGCTCGTGCAGGGCCAGGCTGGTGTGTACCCAATCAAAGCTGTCGGTGGGGAAGGGCAGATCCTGGGCAAAGGCTTCCACAAATTCGACGTGGGGGAGGCGCTGGCGGGCTGCCGCCAGGGCCTTGGGGGAAGCATCCAGCCCAACGACGTTTTGGCTCAGCTCGGCCAAGATCGGGGTTACCTCAGCGGGGCCACAGCAGAGATCCAACACCCGATCCTGGGGATGAATCTGGATCCCTTGTAGGGGCAATCGCCGCAATCGCTCGCGGCCCCCCACCGCCAGGGCCGCCGCGCGGCTGATGCTGCGGTAAAGCCAGGGAAAGCGGTAGCTCCAGTCGCGCAGGAAGGTGGCCATAAGCAGGGATCCCTGGGGGGCTTCTTCAACCTACCTGTGAGACGGCTCCCCTGTCTCCTTGCTGCCCCTCACCCCAACCTCTCTCTCGGAGGGAGAGGGGAGTTGGCCTGGCTATTTTTGCCTGAGGTGGAACTTTCTTCTGCTGGCAATCGTCTAGACCAGCAGGTCATCTTGGGCCTTTTCCCCACCCACCTGCTGGTATGACTCAGTTTGAGCTGCCTCCTTCCCCTTCTGCAAGGCCTGGCCGGCACAGCGTGGTTTGGCTGGTGGCTGCTGCCGGGCTGACGGTCTTGCTCTGGCAGTTTCCCTGGGGCAATTACCTCCTCTACCCCTTTACCCTGTTAGCCACCTGGTTTCACGAGATGGGCCATGGCCTGATGGCGCTGCTGTTGGGGGGAGAGTTTCATCGTCTCGAGATCTATCCCGACGGCTCGGGGCTGGCCATCCACAGTGGCCAGCTATTTTTGGGGCGGGTGGGGCGGGCCTTGGTAGCCGCTGCCGGGCCGATGGGGCCGCCGCTAGCCGGGGCCCTGTTCATCCTCACCTCCCGCCGCCGCGGCACAGCTCGGCTGGGGCTGGTGTTTTTGGGATCCCTGTTGTTGCTCTCGACGCTGCTCTGGGTGCGCTCTCCCTTTGGCCTGTTGTTCCTCCCGGCCATGGGTTTGGGCATCCTGGCAGTAGCTCGCTGGGCTTCTCCTTGGCTGCGGGGCTTTGCCTTGCAGTTTTTGGGGGTGC
>NZ_JANSHG010000021.1:0-22478 GCF_047461555.1 Synechococcus sp. WC101 | reverse complement strand
GCCCCCAGGTCGTAGCCGCACTGGCACTCCAGGTAATTGAAGCCGTAGGCATAGAGGGCAGTACACACAGGCAAGAGAAAATCCCGCTCCACCTCCAGCAGCTCCACCCCGGCGGCATCTCTGCCCAGGTACTGATGGTCAAAGCCGTTATCGGCGAGGAACTGGGAAACCGGCCCCCGTTCCAGCGTCGCCAACGGCTCTGTCGGCTCGGCTGTCGAGGACGGCTTTTGCTGGGCTTTGTCCTCTGTCATCTCACATCCCTCCCCGCAAAGCTTTGAGCTGCTGTTCCGCCTGCTTGAAGTCGGCAGTCTGCAAGGCCGGAGGCACCGGCAGGCCAATAGCCGCCGCCAGTTCCGGTGGAGGAGCTTGGCGGGTCTCGCTCTCCAGATACTTGCCGGTGATGATCTCCGGCACCGGCTTGAGGTTGTGCTTGACCGTGTAGTAGCGGTGGGTTTGTTGCAGGCGGCCCCGCTCCCGCATGTCTTCGGCGGCGATCTTCTTGCGCAGCTTGACAATAGCATCCATGATCGCCTCCGGACGCGGCGGGCAGCCGGGAATGTACACGTCCACAGGGATCAGCTTGTCCACCCCTCGCACCGCCGTGTAGGAATCGGAGCTGAACATGCCGCCGCTAATGGTACAGGCCCCCATGGCGATCACGTACTTCGGCTCAGCCATTTGTTGGTAGAGCTTGACCAACGCTGGGGCCATTTTCATAGTGACCGTGCCCGCCGTGATGATCAAATCAGCCGTGCGCGGCGAAGAACGGGGCAACAGGCCAAAGCGGTCGAAATCGAAGCGGGAGCCCAGCATGGCTGCAAACTCGATGAAGCAGCAGGCAGTGCCGTAGAGGAGCGGCCAGAGGCTGGACATCTTCGCCCAGTTGTACAGGTCGTTAACCGTGGTGAGAACGACGTTGTTCGAGAGGTCTGTGGTAACTTGCGGGGCAGACGCCGGAAACAAGACTTCCGGCTCCTGAGAGGTCATGACCATTCCAGCGCTCCTTTTCTCCAAGCGTACACAAGGCCCACCACAAGGATGGCGATGAAAATCAGGGCCTCCACAAAGGCCAGCAGTCCCAAGCGATGAAAGGCCACCGCCCAGGGATAGAGGAACACGGTCTCCACGTCGAAGATCACGAAGACCAGGGCGAACATGTAGTAGCGGATGTTGAACTGGATCCAGGCCTGGCCAAACGGCTCCATCCCCGACTCATAGGTGCTGCGGCGCAGGGATCCCCGCCGCTTTGGGGCCAAGAGCGCAGAAGCTCCCAGAGCCAAGACCGGCAGCAGAGCGCAGACGATCAGAAAGACCAGCAAATACTCGTAGCCGGATAAGACAAACACGACGCCAGACCGCCTCAGGTGCTCAACATTTAGATACGTTTTCAGTATAGAGCCAGTCTGCCGCCTCCCGGCGCTGCCCGATCTTTAGTTCTGCTGATGGTCTCGATTGCGGGAGTGGCGTTTCTCCAGCCAACCCCACACCCCACTCAGCAGGGCTCCAGCCATCAGGATCCCCAGTGCCGGCTGGAACAAAGGCAACCACAGCCGCAGCCAAAGTTTGTAGCCCAGCGGGATCCCGATGAAAGCTCCCGTTACCGAGAAGACAAACCAGACAAACCCGGCAAACACCAGAAAGACCAGGGCAATGAGAAAATGATCCAGCCAGCGTTTCCAGTCTGAGACGGTCATAGGGAGCAAGCCAGAGCAGGTGAAGTCTCTCAGATCCTACTACTGGAAACCCTGCCCTCTTCCCTCCAACCCAGCATAAGCCCCTGCCCCTCACGAGGGTTGACTTGTCAACAGGTAGTGGTAGAAATTTACTTGTACACAACCCGTAGCGTTAAGCCGATGTCCACCTCCTCTGATTCCTCCTTTGCCGACCGTTTGCGACAGGTGATCGGCGATGAGGCCATTTATGCGTTTGGGCGGCGGGCCGGCATTAGCGATACAGCCTTGCGCAGTTACCTCAAGGGATCCGTGCCCGGCATCGACAAGGCCGTGAAAATTGCCCAGGTGGGGGGGGTGAGTCTCAGTTGGCTGATTACGGGGGAGGGATCCCCGCGGCTGGAGGCTGGCGACGCCAAAACGGAGTATGTATACGTGCCTCTGGTGGATGTGGTCGCCTCGGCAGGGGCGGGGGCGCTGGTGCGGGAAGAGTCCATCGAGTCGGTGCTAGCTTTTGAGCGTAACTGGCTACGGGCCCATCTGAAGGGGAACCCGGATGGGCTCAGTTTGATTCGGGTGCAAGGGGACAGCATGTCTCCCACCTTGGAAGATGGCGACTGGATCTTTGTCGAACGGCAAAAAGAGCTGGGGGGTGAGGGCATCTACGTCTTTCAGAGGGATGGCGAGCTGTGGGTCAAACGGCTGCAACGCCTGTCAGGATCCCGAGTAAAAGTTATCAGCGACAACCCTCGCTTCCCGTCTTTTGTGGTCGATTGTGCGGATCCCGTCAACGGCCTGATCCTCATAGGACGCTATCGGGGCCGTCTCAGCTTCGACTAGGCTTTTGCCGAGGATGGCGGGAAGGGGTAGCCTGAGCAGCCCCTAATCCCCTTGGCAAGCTGCGGTCGCCGGATAGGATCGACTCTAGGCGTTGAGTTGAGCCTGGTTTTCGCTCCTCGCCTGCGCCCATCTAGCCAGAGGTTTGCCTGCGATGCCCCGCCCATCGGAACGTGCAACGGTCTTTCTCAATCTCTCGAGTGGGATCCTCCTGGTCGGCAGCGGCATCTGGGCGGGAATGGTGCTCCCGCAGCCGCTTCAGACCCAACCGCTGCCAGTTCCCCAGCCGCAGGCCAACACGCCGCCGCTCCTGCCCACCCTGTCTCCACCCCAGGCCAGTCTCCCAGCGGTGAGCCCAGATGCAGATTCACCAAAGGGGAATCCAAATCACGGCGGCTCCACGGATCTGGAAAGGGAGATTCGAGAACTCCGCCAGCAGGCCATCCAGCTTTTGATCCGCGTTGAAGAACTGGAGTCGCGGCTGCAACGGCTGTCTTCCCCAGCAGCGGCCCCTGAGCCGAGGCGAGAATCGGCCACCACTGCCGAGATCGCCCCGGAGGGAGCAAGCGTCCCTGCCCCCACCGCAACGCCGACCCCTACCTCTTTTCAGGTGGGAACCCGAACCATTAGCCTGCCGGGCGATCTGCTCTTCGACTTCGACAAGGCCGAGATTCGGCCTGAGGCGGCCTCCCTGTTAGCAGAAGTGGCCAAATCTTTGCGGGAAATGCCCGGCGCCCGCGTTCAAGTCAACGGCCACACCGACAACATCGGTTCCTTGAACTATAACCTCGACCTTTCCCTGCGCCGCGCCAACGCTGTGAAAGACTACTTAGCTAACCTGTTGCCGGAAGACCACCCCATCAGCTGGACAACCTCTGGCTTTGGCCCCACCCTGCCGGTGGCCGACAACGATACGGAGGAAGGGAGACAGCGAAACCGCCGCGTGGATCTCATCATCGCCCCCTAGTGGCCCCCCCCAAAGTTGGGGGTTGGCAGGCTTGAACAGCGCCTTAGTCTAGAATCAACTGGTCCGATCCCTGGTGGGGGCGAGGGCCCAGGCAACAGTCTGAGCTTTGGGGTTCGATTTTGAACGCGGCAGGGATCCCGTCGGGAGAAAAGCAGACCTTTGCGCTGAGAGTAGACACAACCCTGGATGCTCTCAGCCAAGTTTTGACGTGGTTTGAGTCTTTCCGCGACGCCGGCATTCCGGGCCCCATCTGGTTGGAATGCCAGTTGGCCTTGGCGGAGGGCTTTACCAACGCCGTTCGCCATGCCCACCGCACTTTGTCTCCCAGTACACCCATCGATATCGAGCTGGTTCTGATGCCCCAGGAGCTGGAGCTGCGCATCTGGGATCAAGGGCAGGAGTTCAACTTGGAGGAATTCTTCCAGAACCGAGCAGCCAGCAGGCCCCCCGACGCCGAGGTCGAATCCGAGGGGGGACGGGGTATTCGGCTGATGAAGGCTCTCTCCACCCACCTGAGCTATACTCGCCAGGCAGATGGCCGCAACTGCCTGCTGATCAGCAGGCGCTTCGACGATCCCGCCCCCCTCTCCCAGCGGCCGGCCTAGGCCAACAGGCCAGCGCTCAACTGGCGAATGGCCGAGCTGGCCACATCGCTGTAGCGCAGCTCACCGGCCAAGATCTGGCCCATGCGCCGAGTGGCTCCCGGTCGCTTGACGCCTACCCTGTAGCCGACGCCCGGAAAGCGGTAGAACAGCGCCGCGATCCGCTTGGCCCAACGCATCTCTGAGCCCCACTCCTGCTGCACGCGGGCGGAGTAGTTCGCCAGGGCTTCGGTATCTCCCGCCAGGGCTTGGTCGATGGCCTGCGCTGCCAGCATGCCAGTGAGGAGGGAGGGGCGGATCCCTTCGGCGGTAAACGGATCGACGACACAGGCAGCATCTCCCACCAGGAGGGCATTTTGGCTGTGCAGGGGTTGATCCCCCTCCCAAAGACAGATGGGATGGCCAAACTGCCTGACCGATTTCAAGTCCACACCAAAGCTTTGGGCATACTCGGCGGCGATTTCCCGCAAGTTTTGTTTTTCGCCACCCCGAAAGGTGCCTGCCCCGATGGAGTAGCCATCGGCTTTGGGGAAGTTCCAAATGTAGCCGTTGCTCACGGCGCCAAAGTCGAAATGGGCGGCTGCGGTTTTTGGCTCTGAGACGGGCACTTCTGCTTCCAGGGCGGCAGCCAGGCGGCGCTGCCGGTTTTGAAAGCCGAGCCACTTGGCCATCGAGCCTTTGGCCCCATCGGCCCCGATCACATACCGACCCCAGACCGGGCCGGTGGCTGTCATCACTTGCCAGCGGTCGCTCTGCCACTCAATGCCGGAGACGGGACATTCCGTCTGGAGTGCTGCCCCCTGCTTTTGCGCCTGCTGGATCAAGTAATGGTCGAAGACCTCCCGCCGCACCATCCATACCGGCTCTTTCAGATCCAGGTCGGCCACGACCGGATCCCCGCCCCGCCAGGTGTAGCGAATTTGCCGGATCTTCAGCGAAATGGCGGGACTGAAATCGAAGTCAAACCAGGCCGCCACCATGGGAGAAACGCCGCCGCCACAGGGTTTGTAGCGGGGCAAAGGATCCTTCTCCAAGACCAGCACTGAGCGCCCCCGCTTGGCCAGGTGATAGGCGGCCGAGCTGCCGGCAGGGCCAGCGCCGACGATGACACAGTCGTACACTTGGGACATGGCTCTCGATCCCCAACCCCTTCTCCCTGAATTTGGGCTGTCGGCTCCTAGCCTACCGCATCCTTTTTCCCTCAAGAAAACAAGGGGGAGGGGGCCGGCGGATCCCCCCAACGGCGTAGGCTCAAGTGGGCCAATTCTGCAATGGGATCCCCTTTCCATCAGCTTGTTCAGGCTGAGGGGTGGCCGGGATCCCTGCCGAGTTGTTACAGCGATACACCTTGGCCCCAACGCTGCGCAGCTTTTCATCGATAGCTTCGTAGCCGCGGTCGATGTAGTGGAGCCCGTGGATAGTAGAGCAGCCCTCAGCCGCCAGGCCAGCCAACACCAGAGCTGCCCCCGCCCGCAAGTCCGTGGCCACCACCGGCGCTCCCGACAGCGACGGCACCCCCCGGACAATGGCCACCCGGTTCTTGAGACGAATATCCGCCCCCATGCGGTTGAGCTCGGGAATGTGGTGCATGCGGTTTTCAAACACCGTCTCCTCGATGGTGCAACTGCCCTCGCTCAGGGCAGCCAAGGCCATGATCGGCGCCTGCACATCGGTGGGAAAACCTGGATAGGGCAAGGTTTGGATATCGGTTGCCTGGCAAAGCCAGCCCGAACTGAGTTGAGCCGGGGCAATGCGCAGCCGGTTGGGGCCTTCTTCCTCCACCCGCAGCCCCATGTCGCGCAGCTTGGCAACCACCGCTCGCAGGTGATCCGGGATAACAGGGCCAACCGTGAGTTCGGAGCGGGTGATGGCCCCGGCAATGAGGTAGGTGCTGGCCTCGATGCGGTCGGGAATGACCGTGTACTCGGTGCCGTGCAGGCGCGGCACCCCTACCACCACAACCGTATTGGTGCCCACGCCACGGATGCGGGCTCCCATCGCCTGACAAAAACGGGCCAAGTCGGCCACCTCCGGCTCTTGGGCAGCATTTTCAATCACCGTTTCCCCTTCGGCCAGCGTAGCGGCCATCATCAGCGTCTCGGTGGCGCCGACGCTGGGATAGTCAAGGTAGATGCGGGTTCCCACCAGCTTGCGGGCATAGGCATGAACCACGCCGTGCTCGATTTGAACCGTTGCCCCCAACGCTTGCAGGCCCCGCACATGCAGATCCACCGGACGCGAGCCGATGGCACAGCCGCCGGGCAGAGGAACTCTGGCCACTCCCAGCCGCGCCAGCAGCGGCCCGATGATGAAGAAGCTGGCCCGCAACTGGCTGACCAACTCGTAGGGCGCCTGGGAAGTTTTGAGGGAGCTGGCGTCCAGGTCAAGGGTATTGCCCACATGGGACACCTTAACCCCCAGGCTGGTCAGGATCTGCCCCATGCGTTCAATGTCCAGCAGGCGCGGCACGTTGTGAATTCGGCAAGCTGCAGGAGCCAAAAGGGATCCCGCCATGAGCGCCAAAGCTGAGTTTTTCGCGCCGCCGATGGGAATGTGGCCGCTCAAGGTCTGCTTGCCGACAATTTTCAGCACTGGCCCCATCATCTCCGGCGGGGCTGCCACTCTGGTCTGGGCCGGCGACAGGTTAGGCGCTAGGGATTCCGTCCTGCCGACGCGATTGTCAAAAAAATCTCTCAATCTTCCTCCTCACCCACCAAAAATAGAAAGGCTCTTTCCAGAGAATACTCCGGGGATCAAAGCAGCAACTAAACTTGCAGGCCAAAACTTAGGGTGACGAAGGAAGAGAAGCTCCAGTGGCTATGCCTCTATCCTACAGCGGCGGATGGGCAATTAGCTATGTCAGCTCTTTGTGGCGCGAAAACCCCTGGCTGATCGCTGTGGGGAAGCAGGCCCTGGGCGTAGAGAGTATGTCAACAAACGCAGGTTCCTGCCGCGGGCGGCTAGGGGGATAGCCTGGCAGCAAGGGGCAGTATGATGGATGGTCATGAGAAGCGCTTGCCAGTAAGACAGGAGACACTCGATGACCGCGACCCAAGTTTCTGCCGAAGAGTTGTTTCGGGCCGCCTACGAAAATCGCTACACCTGGGATCCCGACTTTCCGGGCTACAGCGCCGAGGTCACCTACTGGGATGGGGAGCGCACTTTTGTGGGCCAGGTGCGAGTGGGGGCAGACCTAAAAGCGACGGTTACGGGCGTGGAGGATGAGGAAGCCCGGAAAGCCATTCACAATCAACTTTGGGAGATTGCCGTTCACCGGGTGCGCCGCAGCTTCGCCGAGACCCACGGGAACAACACTTTTCGCTATGGCCAGATCCTACCCGATGGCACCGTGGAGATCCTGGTGGGCGGCAAAGCCGAAGGGGATCGCTACCACGTGCGCGACAACCAAGTTACCATGGTGCATCGGCATATTCACGGTATGGTGGTTACTATTCACACCTTCAGCAGCCACGACACGGGCGAAGGCTACCTCTCCCACCGCTACGACTCCGTCTATCACGACGCCAAGACTGGCGAGCAGAAGGGTGGGCGCAGCCAATTTGAAGATCTCTACACCAAAGTGGGCAAGTACTATATCCTCTCGGAGCGGCGCATTCAAACAGAGACGGAAACCGGCCCTGTGGAAAAGCGCTTTACCTTCCGCAACCTGGCGTTGCTGGATGCGGGGGCCTGATTGGCCAAAAGCCAACGGAAAGCCCGATAATCTCATTTGTGGCAGCAACGCCCCCCTTAGATAGAAGAAGTGGGGGATCCTGAGCTATGCTTTGAGTATTCTCCCGCCCACACTTTGGCATGGACAACCCTGCGGAAAAGCCCAACCCGGATTCCAAAGCTCCTAAGGAGGCTCCCGAACTGATTCTCCGCCCGGCTCAACTGGGTGATCTGGAGGCGGTGGAGGAGATTTTGGCTCAAGCTTTTGATGAAGAGTACAGCGGCCGCTCGGTGGACATTCGTCGCCAGGTGCGGCGGCTGCGCCAGTGGTATGGCCCCCTGAAAACTTTGAGCCTGTTTCCCAACCGTTTTCAGCACATGTTTACGGTGCATGTGGCGGAGCTGGAGGGCAAAATCCAGGGGGTCATTCAAGTTTCTCCCTTTAATCATTCCCGCAGCACCTGGCGGGTGGATCACATTGCTGTGGTGCCCTCCGCCCGGCGGCAGGGAATCGGCTCTAAGTTGCTCAGACACTGCATGGAGCACTTTCGCGAGGCCCGCACCTGGATCTTGGAGGTGAACATCCACAACAAGGGGGCGATGGCCCTCTACCGCCACAACGGCTTCCAACCGCTGGCCCAGATTACCTACTGGTCGATCCGGCCCGAGATTCTGGCCGCCCTCAGCCAGCACGAGCCCATGCTGCCCAACCTGGTGCCGGTGACCAACCGGGATGCCTACGCCATTTACCAACTGGATACGGGATCCATGCCGGCCACCGTGCGCCAGGTATACGACCGCGACGTGAGCGATTTTCGCACCAGCCCGCTGGATTGGCTCCTAGATCAGGCCAAATGCGTCATCAGCCAAACGGAACGGGTGGAGATGTGTGTCTATGAGCCGGAGCGGAAAACCGCTATCGGCTATTTCAACCTGAAGTTGGACCGTACCGGGCAGCAGCCGCATGTGGCCAAGCTTACGGTTCACCCCGCCTACACCTGGCTCTATCCTGAGCTCATGGCCAAGATGGCCCGGCTCACCCAAGCCTATCCGCCGCAGGCTTTGGCTTTGGCCTCCACCGATTACCAGCCGGAACGGGAGGAATTTTTGCTCAAGCTGGGAGCCCGGGACGTGGAGCGGACGCTGTTGATGTCGCGCTCGGTGTGGCACAAGGTGCGAGAAGCTCGCTCCCCATGGTACAGCGAGTATCTCGCTCTGGTGCTCCAGAAATTGCCGGTGAAACAGCCGGTGCCGGAACGCTTCGAGGGGCTGGCAGAGGGCTGTCTGGAGCATCCCTTTCATTCCCTTCACCCAACTGGTCTGGATTCCCATTCCGTTCGGCCGGAATCCTCACTAGGACAGGCCAGGGATCCGCAATCGGAAGCTCCTCCCCCTCCCGGCTAAAGTCTCGGCTGGCACCTGCGCACCCCTATGAACGAGTTGAAGGATAACCCGGCTGGGGATCCCTCTTGGCGGACGTTGCTGCAGGCGGCCTTGCACCGCAACCGCAGCGACGCGGGTGTGCGCTATTTGCAGTTGGCTACGGTGGATCCTTGGGGGCACCCGCGCAACCGCACGGTGGTCTTCCGGGGATTTTTGGGGGATACCGACCGCATTCAGTTGGCGGTGGACAGCCGCAGCGAGAAGATCTGCCAGATCGCCCACTGCCCACTGGCCCAGATCTGCTGGTACTTCTGTAAAACTCGCGAGCAATTTCGCATTGCCGGCACTCTCGAGGCCATCACCGCCGACCACCCGGATCCTCGGGCGCAGCAGCACCGACAACAGTTGTGGCAACAAATCTCGGAAAAAGGACGGCTGCTCTGGTTCTGGCCGGAACCTAAAGGCCCTCTTGCCCCACCAGAGGCTTTTGTTGAAGAGCTGCCCCCCGAGAAGGCATCTTTGCCACCGCCGACATTTGTCCTACTGCTGTTGGATCCAACGGAGGTGGATCACCTCCAGCTCAAGGGAGATGCGATCTATCCCCAGCGACGGACCCTGTATGAGCGCAGCCCGCAAGGGTGGAAATGCCGAGCGGTCAACCCCTAGAAGGATCCCAGCCGACTGCAGGTGGGAGGGGGGAGCGGTTTTCGCCTTCCGAGAGAAGGTTGAATGAATATTGAAGAACAGACAAGGATAGAGGTGTTAGCGTGGCTGAACAACCGTCCTATTCTGAGCGCGACGCCGCCTGCGGGCTGGATCTGCTCACCAATGGCGAGGTCACGGTCGCTCAGCTTCTTTCTCAATCCGGCATGTAGCACTCCTGGTTGCGGTAATCTGATGTCTGTTTCCATCCGCTCATTTCCTGCCTGTATCACCCAAGCTGTTGCCGCTCTTGTTGCCGGCGGGCCGCCGAAAGGGACCTTGCGGGGCAAGCTGCGCCAGAGATCCCTGGGGTTGGCTGCCGCTTTGGTTTGGGGTCTGGCTCTCGTTCGGGGGTTGGCAGCCCAGCCGATGTTAAAATCCCCACAAGGCTCCTTCGAGGGGAATGCAGCTCCTGTCCTGCCCTCAGAGTCTGCCTTCCCCACCTCCACCCGCACAGGAGCCTTTCGAGTCGGCAATCGCACCCCTCACCCGATTCGGCTGGTGATCTTGATGCGCAGCGGTGGACGGCTGCTCAACCCGGAAACGGCCCACTGGGACTTTGCGCCCGGAGAAGGGGGCAGCGAGGGGCTGGTGCTGAGTTTGGGCGAGGAGCCATTGCAGATCGGCCCCGGCGATATTGTGGTGGCTTTTACCCTGGATGGAACCGCTCGCTACTGGGGGCCGAACGTGGTGGGAGAGTCGCTGGCGCCCTTTTGGAATGAAGAGAGCGGCTTTTGGTCGATGATCCTGCAGCCTTAGAGGGCTCTGCGGGCGGCCTAGAAGCCCTTTTCAACCATTTTTGAAATTGCAGCCATTTGGGTTGGGGACAGGATGCTGTACCCATGGACAAATCTCTGCCCAGGGCAAGCCACAACCCTTAAGTCAGTTTAGACCTCCTCCCAACCCCGAAAGCAGCCCCAAGTCCGGCTTCGGCGCTTGGCCCCTGCCGTGGTACCCCTGGATCCTCTGCCTCTCAAGCGCCGGCCCAGTGCCACCAGGCCCAGCCCAGCCCCACCAATAGCGCCGTTAGCCCATAGAAGCACCCCACCACCTGCACCTCCGACCAGCCCCCCAGCTCCAGATGGTGGTGCAAGGGCGACATGCGCAGCAGCCGTTTGCCTTGTCCGGTTTTGCGTTTGGTGTATTGGAAGTAGCCCACCTGCAGGATCACCGACAGGGCCTCTGCCACCAGCACCGCGCCCATCCAGGCCAGGGCCCAGAGCTGATCCCCCAACAGCGCCAGCCCCGCCAGAGCGCCCCCCAACCCCAGGGATCCGGTATCGCCCATAAACAGGCGGGCCCGGTGGTGGTTGTGCACCAGAAAGCCCAGACAGGCGCCGCTCAAGGCAAAAGCCACGAGCGCCAAAACGGGATCCTCTGCCGTCAGCCCCAGCCCTGCCAGGACAAGGGCCACCATCCCTGCCGCCAGGCCGTCCATGCCGTCGGCGAGGTTGACGGCGTTGTTGGTGCCCACCAGCACAAACAAGGCCAAGGGCCAGAACAGCCAGCCCAGGGGGAGGGCGCCTATTCCCGGCAGGGTGAGAACGGTGGGGATCCCTTGCCAGGCCAGGTAGCCACAGAAAACCAGGCCGATCCCGACTTGGAGTAAAAGCTTCGATTTGGCAGACAACCCCTTGTTGGAGCGCTGCCGGATAACCAGCCAATCGTCCAGCCAGCCAACCACGGTGTAAGCCAGGGTCAGTAGGGCCACCGCCAGCCATTGGGGATCCCAGCCGCTCCCGATGCCGGCCACCAGCAGCCCTACGGGCAAAAAGCTAAGGCCACCCATGGTCGGCGTGCCCGCTTTTTTGTGGTGGGACTGGGGCCCCTCCTCGCGGATGACCTGGCCTGCCTTCCAGCGCCGCAAGACCGGGAGAAGCAGGGATCCCAGCAGGGCCGAGCCCAGCACGCTCAATCCAAAGGGGACGGCCACCTGGGGCCGGATCCCGATGACCAGCGCTGAGAGGGCCAGGCCGAGAACTAAGGAGAGGGCCATCCCTCCCCAGTCCGCCTCTTCCAGCCGGGGAAGGGTATCCGCATCCACCCGTTCTGAACCCCTCACATTCTCAACCTCCAGCACAACCGCCCAGAACGCTCCGGCAGGAGAGCCCAAGAAAACTCTACCCTGCCGGCGGCTAGAGGTGAAAGTTGGGGGAAGGGGGATCCACTAGTAGGGCCACTTCCAGTTGCGCACCTCGGGCAGATCCTCGCCGTACTTGCAGATGTACTGCTTGTGCTCCACCAGCTTGTCCCGAATCAACTGCTGGACGTGATCCCGCCGGTATTTGAAGCGCTCCACCCGCTCCAACACGTCGTTGGCCAGGTTGAAGCGATCCACCTGGTTGAGGACGCACATGTCGAAGGGAGTGGTGGTGGTGCCTTCCTCCTTGTAGCCGCGCACGTGTAGGTTGTGGTGGTTGGGGCGGCGGTAGGTGAGGCGGTGAATGAGCCAAGGATAGCCATGGAAGGCAAACACGATGGGCTTATCGGGGGTGAAGATGCTGACAAACTCCTTGTCGCTGATGCCGTGGGGGTGTTCGCTGGGCGGCTGCAACTTCATCAGGTTCACCACGTTCACCACCCGGATCTTGATGTCCGGCAGGTGCTGCCGCAAGAAGTCCGCCGCCGCCAGGGTTTCCATCGTCGGCACATCGCCGCAGCAGGCCATGACCACATCCGGCTCCGAGCCCTGGTCGTTGCTGGCCCACTCCCAGATCCCCAAGCCCTGGGTGCAGTGCTTGATGGCGGCATCCATGTCCAGGTACTGCAGGGCCGGCTGTTTCCCCGCCACGATGACATTGACGTAGTGGCGGCTGCGCAGGCAGTGATCCGCCACCGAGAGCAGGGTGTTGGCATCCGGGGGCAGGTAGACGCGGATAACATCGGCTTTCTTGTTGACCACGTGATCCAGAAAGCCGGGATCCTGGTGGCTGAAGCCGTTGTGATCCTGCCGCCACACGTGGGAAGTCAGCAGGTAGTTGAGGGAAGGGATGGGCCGCCGCCAGGGGATGTGGCGGGTGGTCTTCAGCCACTTGGCGTGCTGGTTGAACATGGAGTCCACCAGGTGGATGAAGGCTTCGTAGCAGGAGAAAAAGCCGTGGCGGCCTGTCAACAGGTAGCCCTCCAGCCAGCCCTGGCAGACGTGCTCGCTCAGGATCTCCATCACCCGCCCATCGGGGGAGAGGTGCTCGTCGTAGTCGTAGATAGGCGCCACCCAGGTGCGGTCACTGGCCTCAAACACGGCGTCCAGGCGATTGGATGCAGTTTCATCGGGGCCAAAGAGGCGGAAGTTGTGGGGGTTGAGCTTCATCACATCTCGCAAGAATTGCCCCAGCACCTTGGTGGCTTCGGCTTCGAGGGTGCCGGGGTGCGGCACGTCCACGGCGTAGCGGCGGAAATCCGGCATTTTCAGCTCCCGCGTCAGCAGGCCGCCGTTGGCATAGGGGGTGGCGCCCATGCGCTTTTCCCCTTTGGGGGCCAGCTCCTGCAGCTCGGGCCGCAGGCGGCCGTTTTCGTCGAAGAGCTCTTCCGGTCTGTAGCTGCGCATCCACTCTTCCAGGATCTTGAGGTGCTCTGGTTTCTTGGCCAGATCCGCCAGCGGCACCTGGTGGGAGCGCCAGAAATCCTCCACCTTTTTGCCGTCCACCTCTTTGGGGCCCGTCCAGCCTTTGGGGGTGCGCAGGATGATCATCGGCCACTGGGGACGGCTGGGATCCCCCTTGGTACGAGCATGCTGCTGGATTTCTTGGATCTCGTGGATTACCGTGTCCAAAGTGGCGGCCATCAACTGGTGCATCTGGGCCGGATCGGAGCCTTCTACGAAGTAAGGCTTGTAGCCATAGCCCACAAACAGGCTCTGCAGCTCTTCACGGCTGAGGCGGCCCAGGATGGTGGGGTTGGCGATCTTGTAGCCGTTGAGGTGGAGAATCGGCAGCACTGCCCCGTCGTGGATGGGGTTGAGGAACTTGTTGGAGTGCCAGGAAGCAGCCAGAGGGCCGGTTTCCGCCTCTCCATCCCCGACTACACAGGCCACCAACAGATCGGGGTTGTCGAAGGCCGCCCCAAAGGCGTGGGCCAGGGCATAGCCTAGCTCTCCCCCCTCATGGATGGAGCCGGGGGTTTCTGGGGCCACGTGGCTGGGCACGCCGCCGGGGAAGGAGAACTGTTTGAAGAGCTTGCGCATCCCGTCGGCATCTTGGCCGATGTTGGGGTACACCTCGCTGTAGGTGCCCTCCAGGTACGTGTTGGCCACCAGAGCGGGGCCGCCATGGCCGGGGCCGGTGATGTAGAGGACGTTGAGGTTTTCCCGCTTGATGATGCGGTTGAGATGCACGTAGATAAAATTCAGCCCCGGTGTGGTGCCCCAGTGCCCCAGCAGGCGCGGCTTCACATGCTCTAGCTTTAGAGGTTCCCGCAGCAGCGGGTTGTCCATCAGGTAAATCTGCCCCACCGACAGGTAGTTGGCGGCCCGCCAGTAGGCGTCCATTTTGCGCAGTTCGTCGTCGGTGAGCGGTTTGGTTGAGAGCTGTTCTGCCAAAACCATAGCCGTACCCCCTAGGTATCTCTACTCTCATGCTGCTCCAGGTTGGGGCGGGGGCTTGGGGATCTTGGGATTCCTTTGGATTTGGCAGCGGTGGTCAGCCTACCACCACCAGGGCTTGAGGGGGGTGCCGTCGGGGAAGATGAGGCCGGCAATCTGGGATCCGCTGTGTTTGAGGCCCTCGATCTGGGCGCCTTCCAGGTTGGCCTGAGTCAGGTTGGCGCGGCTGAGGTCAGCCCGGCGCAGGTTGGCCCCCTGCAACTGGGCCTGGCGCAGCTCGGCGCCGCTGAGATCGGCCCCCTCGAGGTCGGCATTTTGCAAGTTGGCCCCCCGCAGATCCGCCCGCTGCAGGTTGGCCCCCCGCAGGTCTGCTCCCTCCAGGTTGGATCCGCGCAGATCCACGCGCTTGAGGTTGGCCCCCCGCAGCCGGATCTGGCGCAGCCCCAGCCCTCTCAAGTCGGCCTTGCTCAGGTCTTGGCCGGAGAAATCTTGCCCTTGTCCCCCCCAGTTTTGCAACTGCCAGATGTGGCGCAGCCGCTCCTCCAGGCGGGTCTCTTCCGAAAGCCGGGATCCCCGCAGGCTGGTGCCGCTGACTTTCGCCCCCCTCAGATCGGCTCTCCGCAGATCCGCCCCCTGGAGGACGGCGCCACTGAGCTTGGCCCCTTGCAAGTTAGCTTGGCGCAGATCTGCCTGGTGCAGGTGGGCGCCGTTGAAGTTGCAAAGACCCAGGTTGGCCTTTCTCAAATTAGCTTCGTAGAAGTTGGCACCCCCCAGCCGCGCCTCTTGCAGATCCACTCCCTCCAAGTCGGCGTAGGCAAAGTTCCGCTCCCCGCGCCGATAGGCCACGATGACCCCCTGGGCACCCCCCACCGGGCGAAAGGGGCTGTAGGTTCGACAGGCTTCCTCTGCCTCCGGCTGCTCGAGCTGGGAGAGCAGCCGCCAGGCCTCTAGGCGCACCGCCCAGGAGGTGTTGCCAGCAAGTGCTTCGATCAGTTCGGCCAGGCCTGCCGGCCCGTACTGCAGCAGCTGGGGCAAGGTGGCCAGACGCACCGCCTCGTCGCCCTGGGTGAGCCGTCGCCGCGCCCCCTCAAGCCCCCCCAAAACTAAGGCGTGGGCCGGGGCACCGCCGGCTGCGGCTCGTCCTCCCAACACCAGATCCCAAGGGCGGGGCCGGGATCCCTCACCTGTGCCCACCAAGGGTCGGGAGTTGCTGAGCATGAGCGGATGCCAATGGGCCCGGCTACACCCAGCGCCCCACCACTACGCGGATGGTGCCATCCTCTAGATGCTCCTCCGCCTCGATGGCGAAGCCCTGTTGCCGGGCAGAGCGCAGCAAGCTCTTGTGGGCGTAGCGCTGCAAAATCGGCTCCAGAAAGGTCTGGGGATCGATGCCCGCCCCCCACAGATCCACCACAAGCTCATAGTGATCCCCGTTGCGGCGAAAGCCGATGTCGAAGCCGTTCTTTTGCCGGATCACCAGATCGGCGCGGGTGCGGTTCCAGAGGTAGCCGCGCAGGCTGGCGTTCCGCTCCACGGTGTAGCCCAATTCCTTCAGGGTCTCTTCCAGCAGGTCGGCATCCTTGATTTGCACTTGCAAGGTGGTGAAGTGGGACATGGCGGTTCCGATCCTTGGACGGATGGAGACGGGATCCTCACTATAGAAGCGCCTCTGCAGTTGTGGAAGAAATGTGAAGGAGGATTACGTTTCCCGCGGCTCCCGTAACTTCTCTACCCTCACGGCAGCAGGATGGCGTTCTCGTTCTCCGGCTGCAGAGGCTTCCGCTTCTCCTGGGAAGCCGGGATCCCATCTCCCTTGGCCAGGGGCAAGGGGCGGGCCCGGGATCCCTGCCAGGGATCCAACACATCCCGAATCAGCACCTCCTGGATCCACACCTGCAGGATGGCCGCCAGCGGCACAGCCAAAAACAAGCCCAGCACGCCGAAGAAAAAGGCCGAGGTAACTTGGGCCACCAAAGTTAGGGCGGGCAAAAGCGACACCTGCCGCGACATGACGATGGGGGTGAAGACGCTGCTTTCGAGCTGCTGGATAAGGATGTAGAGCCCCAGCACCGCCAGCGATTTCCAGGGGGCATCGGTGAGGGCCACCAGCATGGGGGCAACCACGCTCAGGGTGGGGCCGATGTTGGGGATGAAATTAAACAGTCCCGCCAGCACCGCGTTGGCCAGGCTCAGGGGCACACCTAAAATCCAGAGGCCAATGCCGCTTAGCAGCATCACCAAGCTGCTGGTGAACAGGATCCCCACCAGCCACCCTCGCAGCGCCAGCTCGCAGCGCTTGAGGATGTAGCGGACGCGGGGGCGGTAGAAGGCCGGGAAAACCGAGACAAAGGCGCGGCTATAAGCCTGGGGATCCACCAACAACAGGATGGTGAGGATGATCACAAACAACAGATTGAGCAGGGTGGCGAAAAAGGCGGTGAAGGACTCGGAGAAAAAGTCGCGCACCTGGCGCACCAACTCGGTGGCCTGGGGCACCAAGCTATTGGCCAACTCCCGCAGCGTCGGCAGCTCGATATCCGTCGGCAACGAGAGGATGAGGCTCTCGAACAGCCGCTGCGCCTGCACGATCCCGGCGGGCACCCCATCGGTAAACAGCCGCCGCAACTGATCCGCCAAGGGAGGCACCACGATCAGCCCCACCAGAATCGCCCCCACCAGAACCGTCAAACCGGTGATGAGGAGCGAGGGGCCGCGGCGAAAGCCGTAGCGCTGCGGGATCTGGGCTAAGGTATCCAAAGCTACTGCCAAGACGATGGCCGCAAACACCAACAGCAGGATCTGCCGGATCTGCCAGAGCAGAACCAGCAAACCCAGCAATGCTGCCAGCCCCAGCCACTGGGCGAAGGTCACCGCAGCTCGCCTCCTCTCTCGCCCTGTCGTCGCCTATTCTAGATGGGATCCCGAGCATTTCCATGGGGGAGCCCGTATGCGCGATCTGGATCCGCAAGCAATGGCTCTGGCCTTTGATGGCCTCGACTGCGGGACAGAATCCTTTCTTGCCGAGGAAGTCCCCCTGCTCTCGGTGGGGGGAGTGTCCGGCTACTTGAAATCGCTGCTGGCCGGGGATCCCTACCTGGCCAGGCTGTGGGTGGTGGGAGAAGTCTCCAGTTGCCAGCGCAGCCGCAACGGCCACCTGTTCCTGACCCTGGTGGATCCGGAAAGCGGCGACCTCCTCAAGGGGGTTGTGTGGCAAAGTCAGACTGCCCGGCTCAGCTTCTGGCCAGAAGTGGGGCAACGGGTGCTGGCCCTGGGTCAACTTGGCATCTACAGCGGCGGCAGCTACTACCGCCTGGTTATCTGGCAACTGCTGCCGGCGGGCGAGGGGCTGTTGGCGTGGCGGTTTCAGCAGCTTAAGGCCCGCCTTGCCGCCGAAGGCCTGTTCGACAACCAGCGGCCCCTGCCCACCCACCCTCAGTGTATTGCCGTCGTCAGCTCTCCCGACGCCGCTGGCTGGGGCGATATCCGCCGCACCCTCAACCAGCGCTACCCCGGGCTGCGGGTGCTGTTTGCGCCAGCCCAGGTGCAGGGGGAGGCGGCCCCGGAGTCGATTGTGCGGGCCATTCGCCGGGTGGAGCGGGACGGGCGGGCGGAAGTGCTGATCGTGGCCCGGGGGGGCGGATCCGGCGAGGACTTGGCCTGCTTTAACGACGAGCGGGTGGTGCGGGCCATTGCCGAGTGCTCCATTCCGGTGGTGACCGGGATCGGCCACCAGCGGGATGAGACCTTAGCTGACTACGCTGCTGACTATGCGGCGCACACCCCCACAGCGGCCGCCGAGCGAGTTGTGCCCGATCTGCGGGAACTGCAGCGCCAGGCATTCCAGTTGCGCCAGCAGCTTGTCGAGCGCACCCTGCATGCTCTGGAAAAAGCTGAACAGCGTTGGCACCACGCCCAGCGCCGCCTAGCCCAGGTGCATCCGGAGCGGCTGCTGCAGCAGGCCCAGGAGCGCCTAGCCCAACAGCAGCAGCGCCTGGTCCAGGCCGTGCGCCACCGTCTCCAGCAGCAGCAACAGCGCCACCAAGCTCTCCAGCAGCACCTGCAAGCCCTCGATCCTGCCGCCGTTCTCAGGCGGGGCTATGCCCTGGTGCGCGACGAGCGGGGATCCCTGGTCCGCAGCCACCGCCTGCCGCCCCAGACCCGGCTGAGGATACAACTGGCCTCGGGCAGCCTCTGGGCCCGAGTGGAGGAGAGCCATGAGCCGCCGCAAACGTGAGGATCCCTGGCGCTACGAAGCAGCCATCGCCGAAGTGGAAAGTCTGATTGCCCAGATCGAATCGGGAGAGCTGGATCTGGCGGAGGTGGTGGAGCGCTTCCAACAGGCCGCCCAGACCCTGAAGCGCTGCGCCGAGTTTTTGGAGGAAAAGCGGCAGCAGGTGGAGATCCTCATCGAGGAATTGAACCAAGACGACGAAGACTGGCAAGCATTCTAGGGATCCCGCTCTGCCGTCGCCTCTTTGCTGCGCCGAGGCTTGACGGACAATGCTCGACCCGTAACAATCGTCAAGTTGTCAAGATGTCTTCTGGGGCCCCCATGTCTGCCAAGATCCTGGATGGCAAAGCCTTGGCTGGCCGGCTGCAAGCCGAGATGGCCGCTCAGGTGCAAGCTTGGCTGCCGCGGGTGGGGCGTCCGCCGGGATTGGCGGTGCTGCGGGTGGGGGAGGATCCCGCCAGTGCTGCCTATGTGCGCGGCAAAGAGCGGGCCTGTGAGCGAGTGGGCATTGCCTCCTTTGGCCGCCATTTTTCCGCCCAAGACTCCCCCGCCCATCTGCTCGACGCCATCGCCCAACTCAACCAGGACGAGCGCGTCGACGGCATCCTCGTGCAACTGCCTCTGCCCCCCGGCTGGGATCCCATCCCGCCCCTTCTGGCCATCGACCCCGCCAAAGACGTGGACGGTCTCCACCCCCTCAACCTGGGCCGGCTAGTGCGCGGCGAGCCCGGCCTGCGCAGTTGTACGCCTCTAGGTGTGATGCGCCTGTTGCAAGCGGAAGGGATCCCCATTGCCGGACGAAAAGCGGTGGTGGTCGGCCGCAGCCTCCTGGTGGGCAAGCCCCTGAGCCTGATGTTGTTGGCCGCCGACGCAACGGTTACCGTGGCCCACTCCCGTACACCCAACCTGGCCGAAGTAACCCGCAGTGCCGACATTGTGGTCATGGCTGTAGGGCGTCCTCGCTTGCTCACGGCAGACATGGTGAAGCCGGGCGCCGTGGTTGTCGATGTGGGCATTAACCGTATCCAAGACCCTGACGGATCTGAGCAGTTGGTGGGAGATGTGGACTACGAAGCGGTCAAAGAGCGGGCCGCTGCCATCACGCCTGTACCAGGCGGCGTGGGGCCGATGACGGTGACGATGCTGCTGGCCAACACCCTGGAAAGCTACAAGCTTCGCAGCCACCTGTAGCCTGGAAGCTGTCCTCAAAATCCATGAACAACTGCCAATGGCCGGCCACCAGGAGGGAGCCTTGGAGACATCAGTGAGGCTTTTTGTATAGCTTGTTACTCCGAGTGGCAGTGAGATCGGGTCATCTTCGGGCTTGCTCAAGAGTCTTCGCTGGGGGAACGCAAGAAGATTGCTAAGCAATAGTTATTCGCCGTCAAATTTTTGTCCAAGTCCTTTACGTTGACAGTCGCAGATCGGGGATCGCTGTAACGTATGGATATGAACTTAGGTTAACTAGCAGCCCGTCTCCCCAGAACTGAAGCTCCGAGGGCGGGCAAGGAGTAGGGTCTCATGCTGCCGAGTGGCTCCAAAAACGCCTCTATGCCGGCGGCCGAATCAGGGCAAGGGGATCCGGCTCCCTTTTTAGCTGATGCTAGCTCTCCGCCTCCGCGAGCTACAACCACCGCTCCCTACGTGGTGCTGCACGGTCATTTCTACCAGCCGCCGCGGGAGGATCCCTGGCTAAACCGCATTGAGCGCCAGCCCAGCGCTGCCCCCTTCCACGACTGGAACGAGCGCATTCTGGCGGAGTGTTATCGTCCCAACGCCTTTGCCCGCATCCTGGACGAGCAGGGGCGGGTGGTGCGCATTGTCAATAACTACGAATTCTTGAGTTTTAACTTTGGCCCCACTCTCCTCTCCTGGTTGGAGGAGCACGATGTTGAAGTGTACCAACGCATCTTGACTGCCGACCGCCTCAGCGCCGAGCGGCTGGAGGGGCATGGCAATGCCATCGCCCAGGTCTACAACCACGTCATCCTGCCCTTGGCCAACGAGCGGGACAAGTACACCCAGATCCGCTGGGGGATTGCCGATTTCCAGCATCGCTTTGGCCGCTTTCCCGAGGGCATGTGGCTGGCGGAAACCGCCATCGATGCGGCAACGGTTAAAGCCTTAGTCGACTGCGGGATCCGCTTTGTCATCTTGGCACCCAGCCAGGCGCAGCGCATTCGTCCTTTGGGTCAAACGGAATGGATCGATGTCAGCCAGGGTCAGATCGATCCCAGCCGGTCCTACCGCTGCTTTACCCCGGATCGCAGCGGCTACCTGGACATTTTCTTTTTTGATGGCCCTATCTCCCGGGATCTTGGCTTTGGCGATATCGTCTACAGCACCCAGTCGCTGGCGGAGCGGATCCGGCTGGCCATCCGCCCTGACAGAAAAGGGGAACCCTATCTGATCAACTGTGCTACCGATGGCGAGACCTTTGGCCACCACAAGCGCAGCGTGGAGCGCACGCTGGCCTACGCCTTTTGCGAAGAGTTTCCCCGGCGGGGGTGGCAGGTGGGCAACTACGGCCACTTCCTCAGCCACCATCCCCCCACCTGGGAGGTGCAACTGAAGCCGGTCACCGCCTGGAGCTGCGCCCACGGGGTAGGACGGTGGTCGCGCGACTGCGGCTGTGGGGCGGTTCCAGGCTGGCACCAGCGCTGGCGGCAACCGCTGCGGGAGGCCCTCAACTGGCTGCGGGATCAGTTGGCCGAGATCTACGAGACGGAGGCCAAGGCCTACCTGCGGGATCCCTGGCTGGCCCGGGATCGCTACATCGAGGTGATCTTGGATCGGGAGCGCTGCGAGGCGTTTTTGCAGGAGCACCAGAGCCACCGCCTCACTGCCGAAGACCGAGTGCAGGTGCTGCGCCTACTGGAGATGCAGCGCTACGGCCAGTTGATGTTTACCAGTTGCGGCTGGTTCTTCGAGGAGCTCTCGCGTCCTGAGGGAGTGCAGATCCTGCGCTACGCGGCGCGGGCCATCGAGCTGGCGGCAGCAGTGGCGGATGTGGATCTGGAAGAAGAGTTTCTGGGCCGCTTGAGCAAGGCTCCCAGTAACCTCGACCTATACAGAGATGGCAAGGGGGTTTACTGGGCTTTGGTGCGCCCCGCTTTGATCAGCCCACAGCGGCTGGTGGCCCAGCACGCCCTGCTTTCCCTGTGCAACGGCATGCCCCGAGCCCCCGGATATATGCTGGAGCCGGTGGATCAGGAGCGCCTGGCTATAGGGGGATCCACACTGCTCGTCGGGCGGGTGAAGCTCGCCTTTCCCAACACCGGCGAAGAGCACGACCTCATCTACGCTCTCCTCCATCTGGGCGGCTGGGACTTTCAGTGTGGGGTTAAGCCGTTTACAGGGCGGCGCAGCTACGAGCAGTTGAAAGCCACCCTGCTATCTGGATCCCGCAGCCGCATCCAGCTAGTCCTAACCCTGCAAGAGCTGTTTGGCCCGGAAACCTTTGACCTCAACGCCCTGATTGAGGAAGACCGGCAGCAGATGCTGCGCTGGCTTACCCAAGACACGTTAGATCGCCTGGCCCAGCTCTATCGCCAAACCTACCTGGAAAATTACGGGGTTTTGATGGCTTTTCGGGCCGATGGCCTGCCGATCCCGGAAGAGCTGTTGGCTGCCGCGCAGATCACTCTCAACCAGCGCCTGTTGAGCAGCTTGCGGGCGATGGAAGTGGAAGGGGGCAAGCAGGATCACCTGCTGGAGTTGCGGGCAATCGCCCGCGAGGCGGAGCAGTTGGGGTGTCAGTTGCGGCGGGAGGAGGCGGCCCGGGTTTTGGATCGGCTCTTGCAGCGGGGGATGTGGCACCTTGCCCACGATTTTGAGCCGGAGAGCTTTGGCGAACAGCTCCACAACCTGGAGG
>NZ_JANSHG010000020.1:0-23076 GCF_047461555.1 Synechococcus sp. WC101 | reverse complement strand
CAGCTCCAGAGTAAAGTGGCTGTGGGATCCCGCCCTTCCCGCCAACACCTGAAACGGCAGCCCAGGCTCCCCTAGGTGATCCAACACCAAAGCCGCTCCCGAAAAGTCTTGCTCCCGCGTATAGTTGTTTACTGTCACCACGGCCGGGACGCCCGCCTGCTGGGCCGAGCGCAGCCCGTTCTCCGAGTCCTCAAAGGCCAGGCACTCCTGGGGGCGCAGCCCCATCTGTTCCAGCGTGTAGCAGTAGATGTCGGGGGCTGGCTTTTTGGCGGGGACAATATCGCCGGCAGCGATCACCTCAAACCAGCTCAGGCTTTCTGGCAGGGTGTGCTCCAGAAGGGCCGTCACGTTTTCGGGCGTGGTGGTGGTGGCGATGGCCAGGCGGATCCCGGCGGCTCTGGCTTCCTGTAAGAGGCGCTTGACGCCGGGGCGCAAAGGGATCCCTCCTTGGGCCAACAGAGCTGTGTAGTGGCGGGTCTTGGCCTGGTGCAGCCGGGCTATTAGACTGGTCAGGTCTTCGCCGGCAGGCAGGGGCGGCTGGCAGGTCTCGATGAAGTGGCGAATGCGCTCTTTGCCGCCGGTGATGGCCAGGAGCTGGCCGTAGAGCTCCACCGACCAGTGCCAGTCCAACCCTGCCTCGGCAAAGGCGGCGTTGAAAGCCACGCGGTGCCCATCCCGCTCCGTATCCGCCAGCGTGCCATCCACATCAAAAATGAACGCCTGCAGTTCCATGCGCATCCCCCGTTCCCACCCCGCCAGCCTCTTGTCAACTGGGCAAGCGACCCTATGCTACCTCATGGTTTGGATGCTCTCAGCCAGGTTCCTGGGAAGGCCAACAAGATGAGAAAATGAGGCACCGGTTATCCAAGTCTCGCCATGAGCTTTGATTTTGACTTGATCATCATCGGTGCTGGCGTCGGCGGCCATGGCGCGGCGCTGCATGCCGTCGAATCCGGCCTCAAAACCGCCATCGTCGAAGGTGCGGAAATGGGCGGCACCTGTATCAACCGCGGCTGCATCCCCTCCAAAGCTCTCCTGGCCGCCTCCGGACGCCTGCGGGAACTGCAACACACCCCTGAGCTGGGCATCCAAGTGGGATCCGTCCAGGCCGACCGAGGAGCCATTGCTGCCCATGCTGCCCAGGTGGTGGAGAAGATCCGCACCGACATGACCCGCTCCCTAGAGAAGCTGGGGGTAACAATCCTGCGGGGGCGGGGCAGGCTGGCGGGGCCACAAACGGTCGAAGTCCAGGAAGAGAAGGGATCCCAGACCTACACGGCGCGGGATGTGATCCTGGCCACGGGTTCTCGACCCTTTGTGCCGCCGGGGATCCAGGTGGATGGCCGCACCGTGTTTACCAGCGACGAGGCGGTGCGGTTGGAGTGGATCCCGGAGCGGCTGGCCATCATCGGCAGCGGCTACATCGGCCAGGAATTTGCCGACGTCTACACGGCGCTGGGATCCCAGGTCATCCTCATCGAGGCGCTGGAGACCCTGATGCCGGCCTTTGACCCCGACATTGCCCGCCTGGCCCAGCGGGTGCTGATTAAACCCCGCCAGATCCAGACCTATGTGGGCGTGCTGGCCAAGCAGGTGATCCCCGGCCAGCCGGTGACGATCCACCTCTCCAACGGGGAGACGCTGCAGGTGGATGGCTGCCTGGTGGCCGCTGGGCGGATCCCGGTCTCAGAAGGGCTGGGCCTGGCGGAGCTGGGGGTTGTTACGGACAAGCGCGGCTTTGTGCCGGTGGATAGCCGCATGGCCACCGAATTGCCCCACCTGTGGGCCATTGGGGATGTGACGGGCAAGATGATGCTGGCCCACGCGGCGGCAGCGCAGGGGCGGGTGGCGGTGGAAAACATCTGTGGCCGCCCTGCCTACATGGATTACCTGAGCATCCCGGCGGCGGTGTTCACCCATCCGGAGATGGGCTTTGTGGGGCTAACCGAGCCGCAGGCCAAAGCCGAGGGCTATAGCGTAGGCACGGTGCGCACCTACTTTGGCGGCAACTCCAAGGCCATTGCTGCTGGCGAGACTGAGGGCATGGTGAAGCTGGTCTTTGATAAAGAGACGGGCCTCTTGCTGGGATCCCACATTTTTGGGCCGCATGCCGCCGATCTCATCCACGAGGCAGCCCAGGCCATCGCCCGCCGCGCCACGGTGCAAGAGCTGGCCCGCCTGGTGCATGTTCACCCCACCTTGGCAGAGACGCTGGAGGAGGCCTACCGGCGAGCTGCCCACAGTTTGACGGCGGCCTAGCCCTGCCCTGCTGCCGACCGACACGGGCCGACTTGACGGCCAAAACCGGTCTAAGAATCTACAAAGACTCTTAGGATAGGGGGGAAGAGGTGGGAGGACGTGCCTTTGGCAAGCGAAGCGGAGATCACCCAGGCAGTGCAGGCCCAGTACGAGGCGTTTCCCTACCCGCCTGTGCCTTACGACCAACCCTTTGAGGGCTTCTCCAGCCTGGGCAGCTATACGTTGGCCCAATATGCCCGCACCCGCACCTTACAAGAGCCGACGGGCGCCAGGTTTTTGGTGGCCGGGTGTGGCACCGGCTGGGAGGTGCACGGCATTGCCGCCAGCAACCCCGGCTATGGCGCCGTGGTCGGGATCGACCTCAGTCGCCCGGCCCTAGAGATTGCCCAGAAGCGGATCAAGTACCACGGCCTGCGCAACTGCTCGGTGCACTACGGCGATCTCATGGATCCCTCCACCTGGCCGGAGGGGAGCTTCGACATGATCAGCTCCTATGGGGTAATTCACCACACCGCCGATCCGGTCAAGGCTTTGCAGAACCTGGCCTCGCGCCTGGCCCCTGACGGGGTAATGGCCCTGATGCTCTACAACCGTTCTGGTCGTTGGCACCTCTACCGCATTCGCCGCGCTCTGGAGCTGCTGGGGATTACCCCACCGGCCACGCCGGAAAAGATCGAATTTGTGCGGCAATTATTAAAGGCAGCCCATCCCAATTCCCTGCTGGCCCGGCACGCCAAGGCCCACGAAGAGTACTACTTACCAGATGAAAACATCGTCGATAACTTCTTCCACGCCAACGACATCCCCTTTGACATTGGCGAGATCCCCGACCTGGTGGCCCAGGCGGGACTGGAGTTTATCGATGTCGCCCCCTACTTGGACTATTGGAACGCCAGGCCCTTGATTGCCGCCACCCACCCGGAGTTCCATCGCCGCTACGAGGCCCTTGCCCGCATTGACCAACTGCGGGTCATCGAGTACCTGGAGCCCCTCTACCACACGCAAAATCTCTTTTGGTGCTGCCACCAGGGCAAAAAGTTGGCCCATTGGGATCCCTTTACTCCCGAGTTTTTCCAAAGCTCCCGTTGGCAGCTCAACCCCCTCTTTCTCCAGTACGGCAAGGTGCGCTACTGGGATCAAACCATCCCCTTTTCGGATCTGCTGGGCAAAGTGGATCCGGCCCAGATCGTGACCCAAAAGATGGACATCTTCTGGCCCATCGCCCGCATCCCGGGCAAGATGATCGCTTCTAGCCGCTACCAGGTGGTGGAGCTGCTGCTGCCATTGGCCAAGCAAGCTCGTTCTGGCGCCGAGATCTTGGCCGACCACGCCGAGAGAGCCGAGCACGTCCTTCTCCTCTTTCGGGAGTGGGAGGCGGATCGGCTAGTGCTGCGAGTTGCTCCTTAACTAACTCCCCCCCTTCCTAAGGAGCTACGAGGCGGGCTGGCGGCCACCCACAATGGCGCGGCAGCGAATGTAGGGCCCGCCGGCATCCACCTTGGCTGGCTGGCCCTTGCCACAGTGGCCGGATCCGAGATCCCAAAGGAAATCTCGCGACACAGCGTCCACTGACTGCAACACCTCAAAGGCATTGCCGGTGATAGTAACTCCCCGCAGCAGCTCCGCCAGCTTGCCATTGCGAATGCGGTAGGCCCGCTCCACGCCAAACATGAACTCACCGGTGGAGTCGGCTTGCCCGTTCCTGGCCCCATCCAGGAAGTAGCCGTCGGGGGTGCTGGCGAGGATCTCTTCTAGCGTCTGGGATCCCGGCTCGATGTAGGTGTTGCGCATGCGGATGAGCGGCTCGTCGGCGTACTCCCAGGCGCGGGCATTGCCGGTGGGCTCGACGCCAAAGTGGGCGGCAGTCTCCCGGTTGTGCAGGTAGCTCACCAGGATGCCATTCTGGATGATGGTAGTGGTTTGGGTAGGAACACCTTCATCGTCCACGGGCAGCGTTCCCCCTGCCCCCGGCATAAATTCAGAACGGCCAGAGTCCTTGAGAGTAACCAGTTCGCTGGCCACCCGCTGCCCTAGCTTGCCAGCCGCCACCGAGCCCGCGAGGACGAAATCGGCCTCGACCGTGTGGCCAATGGCTTCATGCACCAGCAGTCCCACGATGGAAGGGGAGAGGATGACGGTGGCCCATCCCCCCTCGGCATAGCCTGCAGAGAGGAGATCAACTGCCGTGGCAGCCGCCTTCTCCGCCATCTGCAAGGGATCCGTCCGAAAAAGGCAATCCCACCCCCCCGTCACGCCAATGGACTCAGTACCGCTGCTTAGTTGGCCATCCGCCTCGGCCACCGCCTGGATCCGCAGCTCAGGGCGCACCAGCCGGAAGGCCACATCCGCCCCATCCGTAGTAACAATGGCTTTTTCCTCGTAGATCTCGTTGTAAGTGCAACTGGCGGAGGTGATGCGGGCGGAAGACTTGCGCGCCTGGGCTTCTGTTTCCAGAGCCAACTGGATCTTGGCCTCCAGGGGTTTGTTGACCACCTCCTCCACGCCGGGCTCGCAGAACTCCCCCTGGGCCAGGGATACGCTGGGCAAAGCCTTCAGCTTCTGCCTGCGGCAGTCGGCGCTGGCGCGGGCCGCTTGCTGAGCTTCGGCAATGGCTTTGCGAATGGCTGCTGGCGAGGGATCCCCGGTGGCGGCAAAGCCCCAGGTGCCGGCTTCTAGCACCCGCACCCCCACACCTGAGCGCCGTCGAACCGCTGTGCGCTCAATGCGCCCCTTTTCCGCCGTGACACTGCGAAAGACTTTGCTGTGGTAGCGCAGTTCCACAAAGCCAGAATAGTCTCGAAGGATGTCGCGCAGCAGATCTCGCATGGCAATGAGGCGGGAAGGCCGTACTCACTCCAGCATAGCTTTGTTTTCGCCTGAATCCTCCGGCTGCCACTTCAGCACCAAGGTTGAAAGAGGGGGCAGGCAGAGCTCAAGCGAGTAGGGCAGGTTGTGGTAGGGCCAGTCATCCGTCCACTTGCCCCCTAGGTTGCCAACCCCGCTGCCCCAGAACTCTACCGCGTCGCTGTTGAGCAGTTCCCGGTAAAACCCTCGCTGCGGCACGCCAATGCGGTAATTCGGCCAAACCACCGGCGTAAAGTTACAGACTACCACTAGCCACTCCCTGGGATCCTCCCCATATCGGATAAAGGAGATAATGCCCCGATGGTCGCTGCAGTCAATCCAGCGGAACCCTTCTGGCTTGGTGTCTTGAGTGTAGAGAGCTGGCTGCGAGCGCAATAGATGGTTGAGGGTGGCTACGTAGTGGCGCAGTTTAGCGTGGGGCTCATACTGCAGCAGCTCCCAGTCTAGATCTGCCCAAACATTCCACTCGTTCCACTGGCCAAACTCCATGCTCATGAACAAAGTTTTCTTGCCGGGGTGGGTGAACATGTAGCCGTAGAGGGCCCGCAAACTGGCAAACTTGTGCCACATATCCCCTGGCATTTTGCCCAACATGTGGCTTTTGCCGTGCACTACCTCATCGTGGGAAAAAGCCAGCATGTAATTTTCACTGAAGGCATACATGAGGCTGAAAGTCACTAGGTTGTGATGGAACTGGCGGAACCAGGGATCCATGCGAAAATAATTCAGCATGTCGTGCATCCAGCCCATGTTCCACTTCAGGTTAAAGCCCAGACCGCCCACGTGAGTTGGCCAGGTCACCATTGGCCAGGCAGTCGATTCCTCGGCAATGGAAAGAACGCCAGGGTAGTACTTGAAAATAAGGGTATTGAGCTGACGGAAAAAGTCGATGGCCTCTAGGTGTTCCCGACCGCCGTAGCAATTGGGGATCCATTCTTTGCGGTCGTAATCCAGATAGAGCATCGAGGCCACTGCATCCACCCGAATGCCGTCAACGTGGTATTTGTCAAACCAAAAGAGGGCGTTGGCCACCAGATAGTTGCGCACCTCGTTGCGGCCGTAATTGAAAACTAAGGTGCCCCAGCCCTTGTGCTCGCCCTTGCGGGGGTCGGCATATTCGTAGAGGTGGGTACCGTCAAAAAAGGCCAGCCCATGCCCGTCTTTGGGAAAATGCCCTGGCACCCAATCGATAATGACACCAATTCCCTCCTGGTGAGCGCGATCGACAAAGTACATAAAGTCCTGCGGGGAGCCGTAGCGGGAGGTTACGGCGTAGTAGCCGATAACCTGGTAGCCCCAGGAGCCGTCGAAGGGGTGCTCGGCCACGGGTAAGAGCTCGATGTGGGTAAAGCCCAGCTCCTTGACATAGGGGATCAATTTGTCCGCCAGCTCCCGGTAGGTAAGAAAGCGGGTGTTGGGCTTTTGCTCCACCGGCACCAGGTGCCCATCAGCGGGGGGGTCTTCCGTGGAAGCGTGCATCCAGGATCCCAAATGCACCTCGTACACCGAGATGGGCGAGCGCAGGGGGTCGGTGGCAGCCCGCTTTTCCAGCCACTCCTGGTCGTGCCAGGTATAGGTGTGGAGGTCGGCTACAATTGAGCCGGTTTTGGGTCGCACCTCCTGCTGAAAGCCATAGGGATCTGACTTTTCGTAGATATCCCCCCAGGCAGTTTTCACCTCGTACTTGTAGACGGCTCCTGGCCCAACACCAGGGATGAACACCGCCCAGATGCCGCTTTCGCCCAGCCGCTTCATCTGGTGTTGGCGGCCATCCCAGTGGTTGAAGTCGCCAATGACACTGACATTGCGGGCGTTGGGAGCCCAGACGGCAAAGTGGACTCCCTGAACCCCATCTACGCTGATGGGATGAGCGCCCAACTTCTCGTAGATGCGGTGGTGGTTGCCCTCGTTGAAGAGGTAGCGATCCAGCTCACCGATGTGGTTGACCTTCTCCAGGGGAAAGCGATAGGGATCCTCCCATTCTTCAAGGTGTTGGCCCTCCGGATCCCAGACCCGCTGCGCCCGCAGAAAGTAGTCTGGAACCGGCGTGCCAGGCGCAAAGCACAGCTCAAACAACGTTTCTGGATGCAGCGGCTGCATGGGGTAGGCCTGCCCAGTGGCGCGTTCTACCAACCAAACCTGTTTGGCATTGGGCACCAGGGCCCGCACCAGCCAGAAGGACGTCTCCCCCTGCTCTATCTGCTGCGGCCCCAAAACAGCATAGGGATCCTGCCACTGGTTGGTGACGAACTGAAGCACTTGTTCGGCAGACAGGAGAAAGCCCATCGGCAAGCTTCAACAAAGCAACAATCTCAGTCTAGCGGTCGTCGGCTGCCGCTTTTGGCAGCTCATGGATTCCAGAGCCATGGCAGTAGCAGCCAAACCTTTCTGCCCCCGGGAAAACCTGCTAGAGTTGGGAGGGGATAATTCCCCTCCTTGCCAGCGAGGTTGGTTGGCTTGTTCTATTTTTGGGGTTTTGGGGACTTATGGCTATCCTGCTGTCGAGCGAACCTATCCTGGCCGTGAGCATCTTCGGCATGGGCCTGCCAGAGCTGGCCGTGATTGGGATAATTGCAGTGGTCGTGTTCGGCCCCAAGAAGCTGCCGGAGTTGGGCAGCGCCTTCGGCAAAGCGTTGCGCAGCTTCAAGCAAGAGATGAACAACCCCAGCAGCGATGACGAGCCCACCGCCGGTGCCGATCGCGTCAGCGGGACGGAGTCCCTGAAGGTAGAAGCGGAGAAGGTGGTCGAGAAAGATGCCGCCTGAGGGCATCTGCACTGAAAAAATGGTGTCTTGGGTCGGCTCCTCGTTTTGTAGGAGATAGGTGCGAGTAAAAGCGGATACCGCAAGTTGCACGGCCGGCATCTGCACCAGCCGCAACAAAATGAAGTCGGCTTGCCGGTGAGCTGGATCCAGGGCTGATGTATATTTTTGAAAAAGCTACCGGCCTGGCGCTACCGCTTGACCCAAAGCCGGGCTGGACAGGCGCAGCAGATGGGGGGCTATGGCGGAGCCGACCGATTTCGAGCTGATGCGCCAGATCCAACTGCGGGATCGCCGCAGCCACTTTTTACTTAAGGATCGCTACCAAAAGCGCCTGCTGGAGATCGCGCTGTCCACTCTCAAGCAGCCTCACCAGGCCGAAGAGGTGGTGCGCCAGGTGTTTGAGTTCTGCTGGAAACATGCGGAGGCCTTTGACCTGCAGCGGGATCGCTCGGTGGCCCTGTGGCTTTACGAGTTGACGGCCTTTCAAGCCCAAGAACGCTTGCGGCGCTGGAGCTGGTTGCCCGCCCCTGCCTCCATCCGGGTCGCACCTCCTTGGTGGCCGCGGCGCCTCCTCTGGGGCAGCTTAGTAGGGTTAGGGATCTACGCAGTGGCCATAACAGCAGCCTACTGGCGGCTGCGCTGGCAGGGGGAGTCGGTAGCCATTCAGCGGCTCTATCAGGAGTGGCAACGACAACCGCAGGTACGGCGAACCCTTCTGCGCGACCCCAGCTTCCGCAACCCCCTGTTGGTACAAGCTCTCTGGTCGCCCCGCGCCAAGCAGGTGTTGCTCTTGGCTTCAGAAATGCCCCCTGCCCCCCCGGGAACCACCTACCAACTGTGGCTGGAGTCGGCTGGGCAGCGCCTGGAAAGCGCCGGCACCTTCACCGTCAACGCCGAGGGATCCCTGCAATGGCTCAGCCAGCCCACCCATTCACAGCAGCCGACCCGCCTTTGGATTACCCTCGAACCGGCAGGCGGGAGCGAATCCCCCACTGGCGCCCCTCTGCTGCAGAGCAACTTCTGGATCCCTGCCTCTCAACCTGAGGAGAGCAAAGAGAACCTCTTAAACTAGCTTGAAATGACTCCTGAGACCCTGGAAGTTGCCCCGTCAGGTCAAGGGATTCATCCCCCCGTATACGGCGGGGAAGAGGGGGGCCTGCGCCGCCAAGGTTTCGGTCAACAACCGTTGCCATGACGGTAGTAGGATCAGGGGGCAGGCTTGCCGACGCCACACCAGGATTCGCCAGTATCTATCGGGAAATGGGTTGCGTTGGTTTCGCTTGGCCCTGCAGTTGCACGGATCGGTTGTGCCGGCAGTGCTGCCTCGCACCCTCATCTGTGGTCTCCTGGGAGTGCTGGTTTCCGTTCTCTACAAGCTGGGGTTGCCCATAGCGCTGTCCTCGTTGGTGGCGTTCGTGCCCAACATCGTTTTTGGCTTGATGCTGGTGTTTCGGACAAACACTGCCTACGAGCGGTTTTGGGAGGGGCGAAAAGCTTGGGGATGCGTGGTGAGCAACGTGCGCAACTTAGCCCGCTTGATTTGGGTAGCCATTGAAGAGAAGCAGCCAGACGATCGGGAAGAAAAAATCAAAATCCTCTATCTCCTGCCTGCTTTTGCCATCGGCATGAAGCAACATCTGCGCCAAGAATTTTTGCCAGATGAGCTTCAGACCCTCCTCAGCCCAGAGCAGTTGCAACGTCTTAAAAACCTCAACCATCCCTCCTTGCAAATTGCCTTTTGGATTGGAGACTACCTACAGCGCCAATACCAAAAAGGCCGCGTTGAAGTCTATCAGCTAACGATCATGGTGGAGCGGCTCAATAACATGGTCGATGTCCTGGGCGCCTGCGAGCGCATTCTCATGACCCCAACGCCCATGGCCTACGCCTTACATTTGAAGCAGTTGTTGCTGCTGTATTGTTTGTCTTTGCCTTTTCAGATGGTGGAGGGATTGGGCTGGATGACCGGCCCCATTGTCGGGCTGCTGGCCTTTATGCTGTTTGGCGTCGAGGAGATCGGCATTGAAATTGAGAACCCCTTTGGACGGGATCCGAACGACCTGCCCCTTGATGTGATTTGCAGTAGGATGAAGCAGAATATCGCTGATTTGATCCAGTCTGCCTAGAACAACCATGGGTTATCTCATAAACAAGCTTAGGTTTCCCTGGGGAAGGTAGTCCGGCTTTTTAAATTTTTCCAGTAACACCGGCTACGCAGCCGACAGCCGTACTTTTAGGCTTCTTCTGTGCCAGAGGGATCCCGCTTCTCCCCAGAATTGTTGGGTGGGGAGATTGGCCTGGGCAACTTTCTGGGATCTGGACGACAAGGGATCCCACCTCGGCGCCAGGAATGATACCTTGAAGAAAGGCGTAGGATCTCGACCGGAGCGACAGCCATGCTGAAATGCACCACCCGCCACGTTCACATCTTTGCTGGCGAGGTGACCGCCGATAACCACTTTGTGCCTCGCGACGATCTGCTCACCCTCGATGTGGATCCCGACAACGAGCTGGTCTGGAACGATGCCGCCTTGCAGAAGGTCTATGCTCGTTTTGAGGAATTGGTAGAAGAGTACAGGGGCCGGGATCTGACTGAGTACAACCTGCGGCGCATCGGCTCTGACCTGGAACACTTCATTCGCTCTCTCCTCAAGCAAGGGGAAATTGCCTACAACCTGCAGGGGCGTACCCCCAACTACAGCATGGGCTTCCCCCAGATCCCTGCTGAAGAAATTGTCGGCCAGTACATCCCCAAAGGTTAGCCTCTCTTCCATCCCTGACTCTGGGCCTGCCAGCCCGCACGCCAATCGTTGACCTGTTATCGGAGTATCAGCCCATGTCTGGAGAACCTACCCCCGCCCAGGAAACCGCTGTCGAAAAGCCGGCCCGGGTTGAGGCCGCCAACCCTGCTCCCAAGGAGACTGACACTGCCCAAGCCTCGCCCAAAGCCGCAGCAAAAAAACCAGCCAAGGAAGAGAAGCCTTTCGAGCAACTCATTGCAGAAGATGTGATCCCGGCAACCATCGCCGCTTTTCAGAAACGCGGCGTCACCGATCTGCAACTGCGGCTGGAGGGCAAGACGCTGATTGGCTCGTTTGCCGGCGGCAAAAAGCAGTTTAGCGTCCTCTTTGCCGAGGGATCCCTCAATGGGCCCAAGTTCTTCCGCTGCGCTATTGAAGGATCCCCGGCCAGCACCATTGAGTCTTTTATGATCGACGAGCGTCGCGTCGATGTGCCCCTGTTCGTGTTCTATCTGGTGCAGCGCCTCTATGCCCAGCAGTGGTATTGAGCGATCCCAGGCAGATGCCTGAGCCGCCAGCCAAACCCGTAGGCAGCGCAGCCAGAGATTGAGCTAGCCACCTGTTAGGCAAGGAAGGGATCCCCGGACAGGGATCCCTTTTCGCTGAGGCGGGGGATGGGCTGTAGAAGCCAAAAGAGATTATCTTTTGTGAAGAAAAGTAAGGCGGTGCTACGGGAGAGCGCGAAATGTACATCGTGCAGATTGCGTCGGAATGTGCCCCGGTCATCAAGGCGGGGGGGCTGGGGGATGTGGTGTACGGCCTCAGCCGAGAGCTGGAAGTGCGGGGGCACTGTGTCGAGCTGGTTTTGCCCAAGTACGACACCATGCGCTACGACCAGATCTGGGGCTTGCACGATGCCTACCGCGACCTCTGGGTGCCCTGGTATGGGGGAGCTATTCACTGCTCGGTGTACTGCGGCTGGGTACATGGCCGCCTTTGCTTTTTTATTGAGCCCCACTCCGGCGACAACTTTTTTAATCGTGGCTGCTACTACGGCTGCCCGGACGACAACATGCGCTTTGCTTTTTTCAGCAAGGCGGCTCTGGAGTTTCTTCTCAAAAGCAATAAGCGCCCCGATATCATTCATTGTCACGATTGGCAGACAGGATTGGTGCCGGTGCTGCTCTTTGAGATTTACAAGTACCACGGCATGGAAAACCAGCGGGTATGCTACACCATCCACAACTTTAAACACCAAGGCTTTGGCGGCCCGGAAATCCTCTGGGCCACCGGCCTCAACCGGGAGCCCTATTACTTTCATTACGACCGCCTGCGAGATAACTTTAACCCCTTTGCCCTCAACTTTATGAAGGGCGGGATCGTCTTTTCCAACTTCGTGACCACCGTTTCCCCCACCCATGCCCTGGAAGCGCGATTTGGTAATTACAACTATGGACTGGGACACACTCTTTACTTGCACCAGCACAAGTTTCGCGGCGTCTTGAATGGCATCGACTACGATATTTGGAACCCTGAGATCGATCGCTTTATTCCTTTTCACTACACGGCGCAAACTTTGGAAAACAAGGCCAAAAACAAAAAAGCACTGCGGGATCAGCTATGGCTACAAGATGTTGATAAGCCCATCGTGGCCTATATTGGGCGGCTGGACGAGCAAAAAGGCGTGCATCTGGTGCATCATGCCATCTACCGCTCCCTGTTTAAAAATGCCCAATTCGTGCTGCTGGGATCCGCCACGGAGCCGGGGATCGGCGCCTGGTTTGCCCATGAGAAACGCTACCTCAACGACAACCCCGATGTTCACATCGAGCTGGGCTTCAACGAAGAACTTTCCCACCTCATCTATGCGGGGGCAGACATCCTTGTGGTGCCCAGCCACTACGAGCCCTGCGGCCTTACCCAGATGATCGGCCTCAAGTACGGCACGGTTCCGGTGGTGAGGGGCGTGGGCGGCCTGGTGGATACCGTTTTCGACCGCGATTACGACACTCGCAAATTGCCGGAGCAGCGCAATGGCTACGTGTTCTACCACACGGATCGCGCGGCTCTGGAGTCGGCGCTGGATCGGGCCATCGACCTGTGGTACACCGCTCCCGACCAGTTTCGCCAACTGCAAGTCCAGGGCATGAGCTACGACTACTCCTGGAACTACCCCGGCAAAGAATACCTGGAGATCTACGAGTTCATTCGCCACCGCTGAGCGATCCCCAGCGATCCCAGCCCTTGACCACAAGGGGGAAATGCTGGACGATAGGTAGCAATGCCGCTCTTAACCTTCCCTACAGATTTATTGCCGGGGAAGGGGAGCTTGCTCGGTTATCTTCTCCTACCTGAGGATCCCTGGCCGCTATGATGGGCTATCTCGCCTTGGTACTCCACGCACACCTGCCCTTTGTGCGCCACCCTGAGCAGGACTTCGTGCTGGAAGAAGAATGGCTCTACGAAGCCATCACCGAGACCTATGTCCCGCTGCTGCACATGTTCGAGGGGCTGCGGCGAGATGGCATCGACTTTCGCTTCACCATGTCCCTGACGCCGCCCTTGGTGTCGATGCTGCGGGATCCCTTGCTGCAGGAGCGCTACGACCACTACCTAACCAAGTTGGAAGAGCTGGCCCAACTGGAATACGACAAGAACGCCACCAACGGCCACATTCGCTACCTGGCCGAGCACTACATCAAGCAATTTGCCATGGTGCGCGATCTCTGGGAGCGCTACGACCGGGATCTGGTGCGGGCCTTCAAACAGTTTCAAGACAGCGGCAACCTGGAGATCATTACCTGCGCGGCTACCCACGGCTACCTGCCCTTGATGCAGATGTACCCGCAGGCGGTATGGGCCCAACTTATCGTGGCCTGCGAGCACTACAACGAACACTTTGGCCAATGGCCAAGAGGGATCTGGCTGCCGGAGTGCGCCTACTACCAGGGGCTGGAGCGGATGATCGCCGATGCCGGCCTGCGCTACATGATCACCGACGCCCACGGTTTGCTCTATGCCAAGCCGCGGCCCCGCTACGGCATGTACGCCCCCATCTTCACCGAGACTGGCGTTGCCGTCTTCGGTCGGGATCACGAGTCTTCGCAGCAGGTGTGGTCAGCGGAGGTGGGCTACCCTGGGGATCCCGTCTATCGCGAGTTCTACAAAGACCTGGGGTACGAGGCCGACTACGAGTACATCAAGCCCTACATCATGCCCAACGGCCAGCGGAAAAACACCGGCATCAAGTACCACCGCATCACGGGGCGCAACCTCGATCTGGGACAGAAGCAACTTTACGATCCCTACTGGGCCAGGGAGAAGGCGGCAGAACATGCGGGCAACTTCATGTTCAACCGCCAGCGGCAGATCGAGTATTTGTACAGCGTCATGGGGCGTCCGCCGCTGGTGGTGGCCCCTTATGATGCCGAGCTGTTCGGCCATTGGTGGTATGAGGGCCCCTGGTTTTTGGATTTCCTCATTCGCAAGAGCTACTTCGACCAAAATACCTATCGCATGACTCACCTGGCGGAGTACTTGCGGGAGAACCCCACCCACCAGGTGTGCAAACCTGCCCAGTCCAGTTGGGGGGCGCGCGGCTTCCACGAGTACTGGCTGAACCCCACCAACGCCTGGATCTACCCCCACCTGCACAAGGCTACCGAGCGGATGATCGAGCTGAGCCGCCGCGAGCCTGCCGATGACCTGGAGTGGCGGGCCCTGAACCAGGCGGCGCGGGAATTGCTCCTGGCCCAATCTTCCGACTGGGCCTTCATCATGCGCACGGGGACGATGGTTCCCTATGCGGTACGCCGCACCAAATCCCACCTGCTGCGCTTCAATCACCTCTACGAGAAGATCCAAGCCGGCCAGTTTCGGCGAGAAAAAGCCACCCCTGAAGACGAGCAGTGGCTGGCCAAGGTGGAATACATGGACAACATCTTCCCCAACCTCAACTACCGTGTCTACCGGCCCCTCTGACCATTGGGTAAGGCCGGAACCTTTTGGCAACTTCCACCCGCACCGCGTGGAAAAAAGAATTTCCGACTACTTGAGCCTCACTCCCCCCCTTCCTCTTGGACGATGGGCTGGGGTTGGTCGCAGCAGAGGCGCGCTCGGGAAGTGTTTTCTTCAATCGGGTTTGAAACGACTGCAGTTTGAAATAGCCATCATCGGCATCCCTGCGGACTTTCCGCTGCCGAGGGCGGGCCTTGTTGCGAAGGGATCCCAACTTCCCTGCCCTGATGGCCAGCCCTGCCGGTTCTAGAGCTTGGTGCCGCACTCGGCGCAGAACTTGTGCAGGCTGGGGTTTTTGGTGCCGCAATTGGGGCAGTAAATCAGCTCGGCGGCTTGCTCCAGTTGCCGCTTTTCCGGCAGGCCGATCATCTGGTAGTTGGCTTTGCCGGCGGGCACCATCGGGTAGCAGTTCTCGTCCCGCTTGACCACAAAATCGACCACCACCGGCCCCTCGTGGCGCAGCATCTCTTGGATGGCGTCGTCCACTTGATCGGGGTGATCGACGCGCATGCCCTTGACGCCAAAGGCTTCAGCCAGCTTGACGAAATCCGGCATGCCCGGAGTCATATCCGAGTGGGAGTAGCGCTCGCCGTGGAAGGCCTGCTGCCACTGCCGCACCATGCCCTGCCAGCCGTTGTTGATGATGGCCACCTTGGTGGCAATGCCGTACTGGGCCACCGTGCCCAGCTCCTGCATGTTCATCTGGAAGCTGGCGTCGCCGCTGATGCAGATCACCTCGGCGTGGGGCAGGGCCACTTTGACCCCCATGGCCGCCGGGAAACCGTAGCCCATGGTACCCAGGCCAGAACTGGAGATCCACTGGCGCGGCCCGTTACGCAGAAACTGCGCCGCCCACATTTGGTGCTGACCGACATCGGTGGTGTAGTAGGCGTGGGGAGCATGGCGACGAAAGGCATCGATCACCTGCTGCGGGGCGATCACGCCCTCATAGCGGGGCACCTGCAGGGGGTAGTCCCGTTTCCAGCGCTCGATCCGCTCCAGCCAAGCCTGCGTCTGGCCAGGGGTGTGGGGCATTTTGCTCAGTTGCGCCAACAGCTCCACCAGGACGGTGCGCACATCTCCCACAATCGGCACGTCCGGAGTGCGGTTTTTGCCCACTTCTGCCGGGTCGATATCAATGTGGATAACCTTGGCGTGCTTGGCAAATTCGTCCAGCTTGCCGGTTACGCGGTCGTCAAAGCGGGCCCCCACGGCAATCAGCAGGTCGCACTCGGTAACGGCGAAGTTGGCGTAGGCGGTGCCGTGCATGCCCAGCATCCCCACCGAGAGGGGATCGTTCTCATCGAAGGCCCCTTTGCCCATGAGGGTGGTGGTCACCGGGATCTGATAGGTGTGGGCCAGCTCGGCAATCTCGGCATGGGCACCCGAGATGATGGCCCCGCCCCCCACGTAGAGCAGGGGCCGCTTGGCCTGCAGGATCAGCTTGGCCGCCGCGTGGATCTGGCGCGGGTTCCCCCGCACCGTGGGCCGGTAGCCGGGGATGTTGACTTCGCTAACCGGCTGGTAGTCGAACTCTTCCAGCCCCACATCTTTGGGAATGTCGATCAGCACCGGCCCCGGTCGCCCGGTGCCAGCAATGTGAAAAGCCTCGGCCACGATCCGAGCCATTTGGCGCGGATCCCGCACCACGTAGGAGTGCTTGACGATGGGCAGGGTGATGCCAAAGATGTCGGTCTCCTGAAAGCCGTCGGTGCCGATCAAATGGCGGGGCACCTGGCCGGTGATCACCACCATGGGCACAGAGTCCATCATGGCATTGGCAATGCCCGTCACCAGGTTGGTTGCTCCTGGCCCCGAGGTGGCGAAGCACACCCCCACCTTGCCGGTGGCGCGGGCGTAGCCATCGGCAGCATGGGCGGCGGCCTGTTCGTGGCGGACTAGGAAATGTTTGAGTAGCCCTTGGGATTCGGCCTTGTACAGCTCGTCGTAGATGGGCAAGATCGCTCCTCCTGGATAGCCGAAAATGTGCTGCACCCCATGTCGATGCAGGCTATCCACCAGTGCATAGGCCCCTGTTGCCACGATATCTTCTCCCCACTGAAGACGACCGAGCGCTCAACCTGAAGGGTTTGAGCTAGAAGACCAGCCAGCTATTGGCCGGCTTTTTAGGTTGTGTATTTAATTCAACAGTCTAGCAGGGGTTTGCTCCGCAGGGTTGAGATTTGCCTGGGGGGTGGCAACCGGTTTTTTCCTTCACCCTGCTTTTGCCTTGGAGAGCCCTTTAAGGCTGAGCTGTCGCATCCCCAGCAGAGGTGGCTCTAGATGAGAAGGGATCCGCTGCCCTGGGGATCCTGCGCTGCAAAACCTGCCCAGGCCGACGTGAGACCATCCGGTTCTCAGAGGGTTGAACCTGAAATTGATGGCATCCTCCCCTCAATATTTATTGAGGGGATTATTGCCCCTCGAGCTCCCCTACTTCTCTAAAACCTGCTGTTATCTATCTAGGTTTGATGATTGCGATGCTGGTCGGCAACCCGCTGGCTGGCCTCAAGACCGGCCTAGAGCCGGTTTTTGCCCAGTCTTCTGTCTCAGCAATCGATGAAGAAACTATTGGATTGCTCGCTTAGTTGTTCCCGCTGCTTCCGTTGAAGAAGTCGAACTGGAGCGGGAGAATGGGCGCTGGGTTTGGAAGGTGGGGTTTGCCAACGACATTGAGGTCAAAATCGATGGCAGAGCCGGGAAAATTCTAGACATCGATGATGACTGGTAGTTGGGCTGCTGCAAGAGCCCAAGAGAGGGCTGACGAGTTCTATCGGATCCTCGAGCGGCTGCTGCGCAGGATGAGCCATGCCAATTCCAAGGCCGGCCCCAGCACTCGCCAGGCGCGAAAGCAAAGCAGCAGGGATCCCTGTCCGTGCCAGCCGGTGTGGGCGAAGGTCAAGCGCAGGTGGCAAGCCAGCGAGGGGGGGAGGGTTGCCAAAAGCCCTAGGCACTGCCCCGTCAAGGCCGGGTCGGCAAAGCCGATTTCCAGGCCGCCTCGCCAGGACTGGATCTGGATCCCCTCGGCCAACCGCCTCAGAAGGGGCCAGAAGCGAGGCCAGTCGGCAAAGGAGAGACGGCAGCCCACCCAGGCTGGCCAATGCCCGCGAACGTATAGGGACCCGCAGCGCCATTCCCAACCCCGACGGCTGCCCCGCAGAGCCAAGCCCCTCCACCCGCGCCATTCCCCAACCCAGGCGAGGGGGCCCTGCCAAGGCTTGCGGTAGCGCAGCAGGAGCTGTTGTGGCCAGAACAAAAACAGCCCCAACCCCGTGACCAGCAACAGCCCTGCCAGGCGCTGGATGACCTCAGGCCAGCCCATAGCGAGCCAGAAAACGGGGCAAATCGACCACCTGACAGGTATAGGATCCCTGCATGACCAAGCGCCCCTGCTGCGTGATCTTCACCTGAAATTCAATGCGCCTTCCCACCGCTTGCACAACCTCAACCTGAACGTGTAGAGGATCCCCGACCACGGCTGCCGAGCAGTGTTCCAGGGCAAAGCGGATCCCGACGACGGCTTCTTCCCCCTCGTAGAAGGGCTGCAAGGTGTTGTGGCCGCACCGCTCGATCAGCGCCAACAGCGCCGGGGATCCGATCACCCTCACGCCGGGGTTGCCCAGGGCCTCTGCCGTTTGCTCGGGGCCGGGGATCCCTTGCCAGGTGCCGCGGGTGCCGAGAGGAACAGGTTTCACGGTCTGGGAGCCCCAACAGGCGAGGGTGGGCATTTAGCGGGATGCAGTCCTGGACTGCCACAGGCGCCAGCCCTGCCCAAGCAAGAGGCAGAGAACCAGGATCCCGACGAGAACCACCAGCACCAGGGCCCGCTCCAGGCGGGTGGCATAGAACCCCGTCACCGTCCAGTTGCGGCTGAGGTTGGAGCTCAAAATGGCAAGCATAGCCAGGCCCAAAGCTTGGGTCCCTGTCCAAGGTGCCCTTCCCCTTTCTTGGTATAGGGCTATGGGCTGCAGCGCTGCCAAGATCAAGGCGGTGATCAAGGCTGCCAGCAAGAAGGCCGCCTGCGGCTGGGCGTGGACGAAATAGCCCACCCCCAGCGGCAGGAGCAGGCTGGCCAGCGTCAGGCCGATCCCCGTCGGCAGCGGCCTGTCTTGCCCGTACACCCAGTGGACAAGCGCTGCCAGCCCCATGCTCGCCATGCCCAGGTACAGCGCCGCCGCCACATAGGGCTGGGTGAGGTCGATCCCGGCCACCTGCAGGTTGAACTGGTGCAGCAGGTTTTGCAGCAGGGGTTGGGCCGACAAAAACAGGGCGGCCATTGCCCCCCAGCGGCTGGGAAAAGCCAGACACCCCAGCCCCAGCAGCGCCGCCCCGTAGGATCCCCCCAGCCGCAGCGCCAGCAGCGCCCCACCGCCTACCAGCGTCAGGCTCACACAGGCCCGCCAGAGCAAGGCCTCTTTCCCCTCGGGTGCCGGGATCCCGCCCTCCAAAGCCAGCAGAGCCCACGAGAGCAGCACCCCCGCCCCGTACAGCAGCGCCCAAAAGGGATCCTGGTACAGCCCGTTGCGCACCAGGGCCAAAGCCAGCGCCGTCGCCACCAGCCATCCCACACCGTGCCCCAGGGCCGACAGCAGCCGGTTGGAGCCCACCTCGCTGTCGCGCGAGGACTCCGTCCCGCTGGCGGGAACGGGGAGGATCAGCAGGGGCAGCGTGCCCGCCACCAGGCTGAGGGCAGCCAGCCCCACCGGCAGCAGCACCGACCAAGGGAGATCTTGGGGGGAGCCCATCTCCAGCAGGCGGGATCCCCAGGTCAAGGCGGCGATGCCGCTCCAGCCCTGGCCCAGACCCATCAGCACAGACAGCATCTCCGCCTCGGCCAAGCAGCCCAGCAACGGGATCCCCACCAAGCCCATCCCCAGGCCGCAGCCCCACAGCAGCAGAGAAAAAGCAGCTCCCGCCTCAGATTCCTCGAAAGCACCGCGGGCTAGGCCCCACACGCTGGCCAAGCTGAGCAGCAGCACCGCCAGCCCCTGCCCGGCCCGCCCGCAGCCGCTCAAGCCCAGCAGACCCAACCCCACCAGTCCCCCCAGCAACACCGCTAGCGGGATCGGCTCCGACAACTGTCCCAGCCCTGCCCCCAGCGCCGCCAAGGCTGCCAAGCCCAGCCCCACTGCCGGCTGCCAACGGCGAAGGGATCCCCAGCGGCGATAGCGAATCGCTTCCAACAGCAAAACCACCAAGCCAATTGCAGCCCCAATCGCCAGCGCTCCGCTTACCATCTCCCCCTCCTGACCAACCCTTCCTCAACTATCGCCGATCTTGGTCTGGCCATCGAAGGACTCCGTCCCGCTGGCGCAAACGGCAAAAGGGTTGACAGAAACTTGGTGCCTTATCCCCCAGCCGGGGAAGGGCAATGCCCCAAGCCGCCGAGGCGGTGGCAAAGATAAGCTGGAAAAGAGCAGCGAGCGGGCGTTCATGTCTTCCGAGCATTACAAGTTCGACCTCTTCTTGCGTTACCACCGGGCCCAGGCCCGTTGGGCGCGGCAGTTGGCGGAGCGGCTGGATCGGGAGGGCTTCAAGGTCTGGTTTGACCGCTGGATGCTACAGCCAGGAGACGACCGCCGGCTGGAGCTGCAACTGGCCATCGAACAGTGCCGCTGGGTCGGGGTGGTGGCCTCGCCGGAGTTTGTCGCCAATCCCTGGCCCAGAGATGAGCTCTACAGCGGCTTCTCCCACGCCCCGCCCCGGCAGAACCAGCGCCTGCTGACGCTGCTGCACACGCCCGCCGAGCTGCCCCGCCCCCTGGCAGAAGCGCCGCTGCTGGACTTTAGCGGCTCCGATGAGGATCCGGTGCTGTTCGAGTACCGGGCCCGGGAGCTGATGCACTTTTTGGATCCCAGCTTTCCCGCCCCCGGGGATCTGCAGCGATTTCGGCTGCAATACCGTCGCCGCGAGGAACTCCCTGAAGATGAGGAGGTGCGGGGGTTCCAGGCCTTTTTGCGGGCCATTCAAATGGCCATCCTGCGCATTGCCACCGGCGAAATGCCCTCTGCCACGCCGGAGGAAGGAGCACGCAAGATTGCCATTTTGCAATTTATTCAGCGGCTGTTTCAGTGGAACAGCGCCGACATTCAATTTGAGCGGGCCGAGGAGTGGCGCAAGCGGGGCAACCTGAGCGAGGCGCTGGCCGCCTACGACCGTGCCTTGAACATGGATCCCAACTTTGCCCTGGCCTGGAGCCGGCGCGGCGATGTGCTGGTGCAGTTGGCCCGCTACCGCGAGGCGGTGGACAGCTACAACGGATCCCTGAGCATCAACCCCTACGACGAGGAGACGCGGCTGCGCCTGGCCCTGATTTTGGGGCGCCTGGGCCAGTACAAAGCGGCGGTGGTCAACTACGACAAGGTGCTGGAGAGCAACCCCGAAGATGCCTTGGCCTGGCACAATCGCGGCATTCGCCTCATGCAACTGAAGCGGCCCAAGCTGGCCCTCAACAGCCTGAACAAGGCGCTGCGCTACAACCCCCAACAGCCCCGCACCTGGCTGGCGCGTGGGATCGTGCTGCGGCGGCTGCGGCGGCCCAGCTCGGCGGCGGCCAGCTTTGCCCGCGTCCTGAAGCTCAACCCCAGAAGTGGCCGGGTCTGGCGCTACCAAGGCAATGCCCTGTTCCACTGCCAGCGGCTGCGCTCGGCCATCGAGTGTTACAAGCGCTCGCTGCGGCTGCGCCGCCGGGATCCCATTACGCTCCACAACCTAGGGGTGGCTCTGCTGCGCCTGGGGCAGTATCGGCTGGCCAGCAAGGCCCTGGAACGTGCTCTGCGCTACGACGCCGACAACCCCAAAAGCTGGTATGCCCGCGGCGTGGCCTTCCAGAAATTGGGCTACCTGAGGGAGGCTTGCATTCACTTCGAGGAAGCCCTGAAAATCCGGCCAGAGGACTTCCCGGCTCGCTACGCCCTGGCGGTGGCCCAGCAGGAGCTGGGGCAATACGAAGCCAGCCTGGAGCAGTTCCGGCGCCTGGTGCAACAGCGTCCCGGCAGCTTTGCCTGCTGGTTTGGCCAGATCACCAGCCTGCGGCGCTTGGGCCGGTTGGAAGAAGCCCTTGCTGCCGCCCAACAGATGACCCGCCTCAACGAACGGGATCCCTGGGGCTGGTTTGCCTTAGGGCTAGTGTATGGCGACCTGAAAGAGGCAGAAAAAGCGGTGGAGGCCTACTCGCGGGTTTTGCAGCTCACCCCAGAAGACGCGGTGGCCCTCAACAACCGCGCCTGGGAGGCCCTGAAGCTGGGGAAATTGGAGCTGGCTCTAGCCGACGCCCAACGGGCCACAGAACTGGAGCCGCAGCGGCCCGCCTTCTGGCATACCTTGGCGCTAATCCAACTACAGGCCGGCCAGCGGGAGGCGGCCCAGGCCAGTTTGCAGCGCTGCCTGGAACTGGATCCCCAGTTTCAGCCGGCCCAAGCTGCTCTGCAGGAGCTGAACCGCGCCGGCTCCAGCTCGCCGACACCGTTGCCGGGCAACTTTGCCGAGAGCCCTGCTGCTGACGCGCCGGCAGGAACGGCGCTGCCAGAACTGAAAACCCTCACCCCTCAAGAGGAGCCGCAACCGGTAGACTGTAGGCCCCTACCGGATCCCTCCGCTTAGCCCTTGTCTTGTGCCAATCCCCACAACGCCCTGACTGGATTTATGCCCAGGGACAGCTTGCCTCCCTGCCTGACAAAACTCCACCGGCTCAGGGCTATGTAGACCATCCGCGAACTGAAGCGCGGAAGCAGGCTACTGAGCAGGGGGAGAACCTCAGCCTTAGCAATATACAAACTGTGCTGTTCAGAGGGGCCGTCAGCTCTCCCCCGTTCACAGTAAGGGCAGGCCGCGCAGTCGTCGCAGTTGGTTGATATGGGCTGGGCAATCACACCCGAACAGGGCAATGGCGGCGTTGCTCTCTTCGAGGGTGAACTCCAAGAAAAGATGCTCCGCCGCCTCGACCTCAGCTTCAGATGGGTTGGGATCCCCTATCTCTGGCCAAGGGAGCGGGTGCCGCCACGGCAAAGAACGAGAGCGGACAACACTCAGATCAAATTGAGGCACCTCCAGAGCAGAAGCCCAAGCCATAGGAGCAGGCGACAGCAGCAACGCCCACAGAGCCGGTGTAGCCCACCTAGCCCAACGCCAATAGAAATGAGGGATCCCTGCCATCAATCTGACCAACTCACCGTAGCGGTAGTGTACCACTGGTTTTGGCTTCTGTCAGGAAAGAGAAACTCCATCAGCCGAAATGACCGTAAAGTGGTTGAGCTTACAGCCTGTTAAAGACTCAAGGGGTACAATAGCAGCACTTAGCAAACCAACTTTGGAAGGAGGATGGATTGATCAGTAGTAAAGAAGTCTTCACTGTCTGCTCCATGCTATATTTCCCAATTCTGCAAAGCTGCCGAATAAAATGCTTCAACACCGACCACATCATCTCAATG
>NZ_JANSHG010000019.1:0-23345 GCF_047461555.1 Synechococcus sp. WC101 | reverse complement strand
AATATCCGCCAGGCAGTCGCGACGGGCAATTGCAGCTTGGGTGGAGGGCTGTAGGCTATCGAGGCTAACATTAAGGTTGAGAACGTTGGCAGCCTTGAGAACGTCCCAGTAGCGGTGGAGCAGCAGGCCATTGGTTGTTAGGCTGAGGGACGGGATCTTCAGCTTGGCAAGTTCCTGAATGACTTCATCAAAGTCTTGCCGAACCAGAGGCTCACCACCTGTAATGCGAACTTCTTCAATGCCATAGTCCAGCAACTCGCCAATAATTTCTTTGTATTGCTGCGGAGTTAAGTAGCTACTTTTATCCAGAAATTCTGGATGCAAAGGCATGCAGTAGCGGCAGCGAAGGTTGCATTGATCGGTTAGAGAAACCCTTAGCTTGCGAATGCGACGATTCCATTGATCCACTAGCTGCATCTTAGTACCACGGATAGAATTGGATGCTTTGCTCGGGGCTGAGGATAGTTTGAGCCGGGGGTAACTCTACAAAGCCATCGCTGTCTGTTAGAGCGATGAAGTCTCCGGAGTTGTTAGGCATAATCGGTGTAAAGACTCGGTTGGCGCTCATCTTAACGGGCACAAAAAGAGTGAGATTGGGTTTGAAGGTAATGACTTCACTTAGGTGCCCAGAGTCAGTGTTACGGTTGAGGAGATAACGATGCAAACATACAAGAGCTGAGATGGGGTTGCCTGGGAGGCCCCAAACTATAGTATTGGCCTGATGGTCGATGCCAAACCACATTGGCTTGCCTGGCTTTTGCGCCACGCCGTGGATGTAGGCAGTAACACCACAGCTTTGCCAGATGGCCGGCAAGTAGTCACACTTTCCCCTTGAAACACCCCCAGAGTAAATCAAGAGGTCGTAGTTTGGGGTATTGGCTTGGTAGTGGGTGGCAATGGCAGCAGGATCGTCCGGAAGGTGATCGGTCTCAACCTCGGTATACCCGTAGGCAAGAAGAGCCGCTCGGAGGGCCTCAGCGTTGGAGCGCCGCAGTTGGTAGGGTGCAGGGGTTTGCTCAATGGGAATCAATTCGCTGCCAGTTGCCACAACTTTGATGCGAGGAGTCCTCTCAACTTGGATGCGGCTGTAGCCAAAGGAGGCCAAGATCCCGACGTGGATGCTCTTGAGGGTAATGCCGGGGCGGAGAACCAGCGCTCCTGCAGAACAATCGCTACCTTGGGGATGAACAAAATCACCCCTGTTGCGTTCGACTTCCTGGATGATGGTGGCAATTCCTCCCTCGATACGAATTTGCTCGTAGGGAATGACGAGATCACTACCCAGCGGCAGGGCACAGCCAGTCATCACTTCCAAGCACTGCTGCGGATCGGGCAGGGTGGCAGGGCTTGTCCCCGCAGGGGCTATGCCTGCAACAGCAAAGCTTCGCTGCCCAGCAGCATAAGCGGCATAGTTGATGGCGATACCGTCCATCAGGACCCGGTTAATTGGCGGGTAGTCCCGATCGGCGTAGATCGGCTCTGCCAAAACCCGGCCCACACAGCTTGCAATCGGGATCGACTCGGTTTTGGCTGGCAGCCAGTGGTCTTTAATAATGGCTTCAGCTTCCTGGACAGTGACCATAGGTGTGGGGTGCGGAAAATTCCTGAAAGGCGGGTAGGAAATTGCGGTTTTCGTGGCCAGGGCGACTGAGCTTAATGAGGGCAAAGCGCTGCAACGGGGTCAGCTTTTGCCATAGCTCAAGAGTCAGCACGACCCCCTTGGCTGCCGCCTGCTCAAGAACGCAGTCAGGGATGGTGGTAGCGTCTTCCCAGGCAGGGTTTGGATCAACAGTTACCTCAGCGGCCTGCTCTTGGCAGACACTTTCGATAAGGTGAATTAGGTAGGCGCGGTAGGCAGCTCGGTTGTCAGCAGTATCCGTTGGCAGGTCAACCAAACTTTGGCGCTGCTGGTAACTAAAACGCAGCCACTGATGTAACTTGAGCTTGATGCCGCACTGATCGAGCTTTAAGCGCACGATCATGGGAATGCAGCGAAGGCTGTCGGCAAAGTCTTGCTCAAACTTAAAGATCATTTTGGTGGCCGCTCGATGCGACTAAGCTTGACGGCACAGGCTTTGAGTTCAGGTTGCTTTGAGCTGGGGTAGGCAACCGGGTGGGTGAGAGCGTTACAGCTTGTATCATTGCCCCACAATGCCCCCCAGTGCATGGGCATGAACACTGTGCCAGGGCTGATGGCGCAGGTAATTTTAACCGGCAGGGTAGCCTTGCCGCGCCGTGATTCAATCCTCACCCAGTCACCCTCAGTTAGCCCTACCTTGCTGGCATCGCGGGGATGGATTTCGAGAAAGGGTTGGGGGTGCATTGCTCGGATTTTGGCGACATGTCCAGTGCGGGTTTGGGTGTGCCAATGGCCATAGAGACGTCCTGTGGTGAGGATGTAGGGATATTCAGGGTCGGGCGGCTCGGCAAGGCCGCGGGAATGGCTGGGGATAAAGCGGGCACGACCTGTGGGCGTTGGGAAACGGTGAAAGGACTCCGTCCCGCTGGCGCGATCGGTATAGAGGTTGCGGGTCTCCACTGAACCTGTGCGCGGATATGGCCATTGCTGAGGCCCCTGGCGCAGGAGCTCATGGCTGAGGCCAGACTGATCGCAGAGACGCCCGGCAGTTAGACCCACATATTCGGCAAAGACCTCAGCGCTATCGGCAAAGTCAAATGCCTTGGCAAAGCCCAGGCGGCGGCCTACTTCCGCCCAAATTTCCCAATCAGCCCGCGCTTCACCAGGAGGGTTACGCCAAGCTGGACAGAGGGTAACGCGGCGCTCCGAATTGGTCATGGTGCCTGTCTTTTCGCCCCACTGGGCAGCAGGGAGTACCAGATGGGCATAGGCAGTGCTTTCGGTGGGGAAGTAGGCGTCTTGGACAATCGTAAAGGGCGACCGCGCCAGAGCTGCTTCTACCCGACGTAGATCAGGCAGGCTCACCAGGGGATTGGTGGCGGCAATCCACAAAATATCGAGGGCATCGGCTTCGAGGGCACGGATCATCCCCAGCGCATCAAGGCCAGGTTCAGGGTTAATTGGGCCAAGCTGCCAGTGCTGCTCCACTGCTGCCCGATCCTCTGGATTCGTAACCTTGCGGTAGCCGGGCAATAGATGTGCCAAGCCGCCCGCTTCTCGACCGCCCATAGCATTGGGCTGACCTGTTAGCGAAAAGGGCCCTGCCCCTGCAAACCCTATCTGGCCGGTGAGCAAATGGAGATTGATGAGGCTGGTCACCTTGGCCGTGCCTTCGCTGGACTGGTTAAGCCCCATCGACCACATGGAAAGCGTTTTCTGCGACTGCTGCCACAGTCGCGCAACAGCAAGTACCTCCTCAACTTCTAGGCCACAGCGGCTGGCTACTTGCTCAGGGGTGTAGTCGGCAACCAGGGCAGCATAGGCTTCAAAGCCTTCGGTGTGCTGGGCAATGAAGTCATGGTTGATGGCGCCCCACTGAATGAGTAGGTGAGCAATGCCATTGAGCAAGTCAATATCGCTACCTGGAGTAATCCTCAGATACAAATCGGCCTCCTCAGCCGTCTGCGTACGACGGGGATCCACCACAACAATCTTTAGGCTTGGGTCGCTTTTGTGGCGCTTGCGCAAGCGATTGAACAGAATTGGGTGGCATTCAGCGGTATTGGTGCCGATCAAAAAAGCCAGCTCGCAGCTATCGAGATCCGTGTAGCTACAGGGGGGCCGTCCGAGCCGAGACTCTGGCTGTAGCCCTCTACGGCAGAAGACATGCAGAGGCGGGAATTGCTGTCGAAGTTATTGCTTCCTAGACACCCCTTAAGTAGCTTTTGGGCAATGTAGTAATCTTCGGTTAGCAACTGCCCTGAGCCGTAGATGGCAATCCTTTCGGGAGAGGTCTGGCGAATGCGCTCGACAATTAAATCCAGCGCTTGATCCCAGCTCACCGGCTGGAAATCCTCGCTGAGGCTAGGGCGATAGAGAGGCACCGTAGCCCGATTGCAATCGAGGGTTTCCAGGAGAGTCGCACCCTTAACGCAAACCATGCCCTGGCTGGACGGATGAGCTCGATCGCCGCGAATTTTTGTGCCGTCGGCCAGAATTTCTAGGCCACAACCAACCCCACAGTAGGGACAAAGGCTGCGTACGTTATCCATGTTCCCCCTCTGTTGTTACTTGGCTTGGTGTGGGCAAGGCGGCCGTAGGGAAAGAAGCTAGGGGTGTTGGGCCTAAGGCCTGCTTATCTAGCTGTCCTTGCCGCGGTTCTCACAAGTTCCAACGCCCCAGCCTAGAGACATTGACCTGGAACTTTTGTAGCTTGCGTTACTTTTTGCTCCTCACTATGCGGAAACATCATAGGAGGAATGCTTGAGCAGCATAGCCACCTCCTGCCAACTGCGGTTAGGTCTCTAGGCAAAGCAAGGGAGAAACAGGCAAGGAGTGCTCCTAAAGGCTCCGTCCCGCTAGACGAGGCGAGGAAAGTTTTAGGTCTGTAAAGGGCAACCTGAGATCTGAGATCAAGCTGCATAGGGGAGAAAGGCCCCCGAGTCGTTTGCACTTGGATACTGACGCTCCAAAGGGGAAGCAGACGCTGCTATGAGCTGACTTTCTCTTCATAAAGCCTATCTAATGCTCTGCCGTCGAGCAACTAAAGCTCCGCACGTCATGACCTTGATCAAGCTGCTGGCGGTAATCGTAATTGTCGGCATTCTCTCTGCTATTAGCATTCCCAATTTTCTTAACCACATTCGCCGTTCCAGAGTTGCAGAAGCCCAGACAGCTCTAGCAGCTATCGGCGGTGCTTCAGAAGTTTTCCGAATGGACTTCATGGTTTATCCTCCTGCCTACGCCGATATTGAATTTGGCGGGATCCACAGGGATCGCTATTTGCAAGATCCTTGGCAAGCCCCCAACTATCGTCTTCCTGAAGTTGTTCCTCCCACTGCCAGCTCAAGCGGCGTTCGTTGGATGACTGAGTCTCACACACATACAACTGTTAGTGGGGATCTCCTGCGCTGCGACCTTGGCTTAGGGGATCGCCAGCAAGAGGTTTTGGCCTCTGGCTACGACCTGCGCAGCTCTTGCAACCTCTATCGCTAGGAAGACAAGACTCGGGCAACTTGAGCTTGAGCTGCCGACTAGCTGTTCCATCGATTGGCCGGTTCTTAACCTGCTCGACAGGTGTTATCTTGAAAGCGCCTGTGAAAGGGGAAGCGGAGCTTTGGCCAGTAGCCTGCTGATCCGCAATGCCGAGCTGGTGGTACCGGAAGGGGATCCCTGGGTGGGAGATGTGCTGGTGCAGGAGGGGCGGATTGCCCAGATTGGCCAACATCTCTCCACAGAAGGGGTGGCTAGGGTCATCGAGGCCAAGGGCCATACCCTGATGCCGGGGGTGATCGACCCCCAGGTTCACTTTCGCGAGCCGGGCCGGGAGCACAAAGAAGACCTACAGACGGGATCCTGGGCCTGTGCCCGCGGCGGGGTAACCAGCTTTTTGGAGATGCCCAACACTGACCCGCTGACGATCGACCAGGCAACGCTGGATGACAAGTTGGCCCGGGCCGCCAGCAAGTGTGTGGTCAATTACGGCTTTTTCATCGGCGCTACCGCCGATAACTTGAAGGAGCTGCAGACGGTGCAGGGGGCTTGCGGCATCAAGATCTTCATGGGATCCATGCACGGCCCCTTGCTGGTGGACGACCAGGCGGTGCTGGAGCAGATCTTTGCCGAGACGGATCCCCATTTTGTTATCGCTGTCCACGCTGAAGATCACTCGCGGATTCAAGCTCGGCGGGCCCTCTTTGCCGGACGCACGGACGTAGCCGTTCACTCGCAAATCCAGGACGAGGAAGCGGCGCTCATCGCCTCGCGGCGGGCTTTGGACCTGGCCACCCGCTATCGCCATCGCCTGCACATTTTGCACCTTTCCACCGGCTTGGAAGTGGAGCTGCTGCGCCGGCACAAGCCCGCCTGGGTCAGCGCCGAGGTCACCCCCCAACACCTGTTGCTCAGCACTGCCGACTACGCCCGCCTGGGATCCCTGGCCCAAATGAACCCGCCGCTGCGGGATCCGGCTACCCTCCCCCAGCTTTGGCAGGGGCTGCACGAGGGCATCCTGGATTGCATCGCCACCGACCATGCCCCCCACACCCTGGCCGAAAAAGCCCAGCCCTACCCCCACTCCCCCTCCGGCATGCCGGGGGTGGAGACGGCCCTGCCCCTGATGCTGACTGCCGCCCAGCAGGGCCGCTGTACCCTGCGCCAGGTGGTGCAGTGGATGTGCGAGGCGCCCGCCCGCCTCTACGGGATCCCCAACAAAGGACGGCTGCAGGTGGGCTACGACGCCGACCTGGTGCTGGTGGATCGCCACACGCCCAAGCCGGTGCGGCGGGAAGAGCTGCTCACCAAATGCGGCTGGAGCCCGTTTGAGGGCTGGGAGCTGGTGGGCTGGCCGCTGCTCACCATCGTGGGCGGGCAGATCGCCTTCCAAAATGGCCAGGTGGATCCCTCAGTGCGCGGCAGGGCCCTGACCTTTCGGCGCTAGGGGGATCCCCTTCGAGGTTGCACCTGTTCAAACCTTTCAAGATAGCGGTTGAACACTGGGCTGCTTTGGCTTCTCCCTACTTAAGCAAGAGGAGCAGAGCGCCGGATCCCATCTCAGTTTATACAAATAGCAGTGAAACGGTTCGTTACGTCGTTATTGCCACGCAACACTGTCGCGAACGCGCCGCTCTAACTCCCCTCTCCCTCTGGGAGAGGGGCTGGGGGTGAGGATAGTGACGAGGAACGCTTGGGGAGTGTCTTACGCCCTTTCAGTAAGCCGTGCTACTTTGAAGGCGATAATCGATGATAATTAAGTTGGAAAACACCTAAGGAGCGACTATGAAAGTTGCCTACGTCTTCATCACCCCCCGCGGCGGCACCTACAAGCTGGGCCAGATGATCCTGCCCCAGCTAGAAGCAGGGGTACACGGCGCGGAAGTGGTGGGCATGTTCTTTTTCGACGACAACTGCTTTGTCTTGCGGCAGGGGGATCCCATCGGCGAGCGCCTGGCCAAGATTGCCGAAGCGCAGAACATTTTGCTGATGATGTGCGACATGTGCGCCCTGGAGCGCAACCTGGCGGAAGGGGAACCCAAGTGGTGCGACTCAAAAGGCCAGGGGCGCAAGGAGCCGGGCCATTGTGTTCCCAAAAACGTGGTCAAAGGGGTGCAGGTGGGCTGCTTCCCCGACCTCTACGCGGCCTTGCAAGACAACCCACCTGACCAGGTGATCAGCCTCTAGCCAACTGGCCTAGCTGACGGCTACAGCAGCAGGCGGCTCTTGGCGGGGCTGAGAGCCGATCTTGCGGAAGATCAGCCGCTCGTTGGCCACCTCCACCAGGATGCGGTCGCCGGGCAGGAACTCGTTTTCCAGCAGCTTGGTGGCGAGGGGGTTTTCGATCTCCCGCTGGATTACCCGCTTCAGCGGGCGGGCGCCAAACACGGGGTCGTAGCCCAGCTCGGCCAGGTAGTCCTTGGCCTCTTCGGTGAGGACAATTTCAATTTGCTGATCCGCCAGCAACTGCTCCACCCGCCGCATCTGCAGGCTGACGATCTGGCGGATTTGCTCTTTGGTTAGAGCGTGGAAGATGATCAGTTCATCCACCCGGTTGAGGAACTCCGGCCGGAAGTGGTGCCGCAGCATGGCCAGCACCTGGCTTTTCATCTCCTCGTAGCGGCTCTCGTCGCCGCCAATTTCCAGGATGAGCTCGCTGCCAATGTTGCTGGTCATGATGATGATGGTGTTTTTGAAGTCCACCGTCCTGCCTTGGGAGTCGGTGATGCGGCCGTCGTCCAGCACCTGCAGCAGGATGTTGAAGACATCAGGGTGGGCTTTTTCCACCTCGTCAAAGAGCACCACCGAGTAGGGGCGCCGCCGCACCGCTTCCGAGAGCTGCCCGCCTTCTTCGTAGCCCACATAGCCCGGCGGAGCCCCAATCAAGCGGGAGACGGAGTGCTTCTCCATGTACTCCGACATGTCGATGCGCACCATGGCCTCGGAGGTGTCGAAGAGGAACTCCGCCAGGGCGCGGGCCAGCTCGGTCTTCCCGACGCCGGTGGGCCCCATGAACAGGAACGAGCCGATGGGCCGATTGGGATCCTTGAGGCCGGCCCGGGCCCGCCGGATGGCGGCTGCCACCGCCGCTACCGCCTCGTCCTGGCCCACCACCCGCTGGTGCAAGTGGGCTTCCAGGCGCAGCAGCTTCTGCTTTTCCGACTCCATCAGGCTGGTGACCGGGATCCCGGTCCAGCGGGAAACAATCTCGGCAATGTCTTCGGGCGTCACCTGTTCCCGCAGCAAGGGCTCGCCGTTGGCCTGCAGCTTGGCCAGGTAGGCCTCCTGTTCTTGGATTTGGCGCTCTAGCTCCATCAGCTTGCCGTATTTGAGCTCGGCAGCCCGATTGAGGTCATATTTTTGTTCTGCCTGTTCAATCTGCAGCTTGACGGCATCCCGCTCGGCCTTGAGGTTTTGCAGCCGCTCGATGGCCTCTTTTTCCATCTGCCAACGGGCGCTCAGCTCCCGCTGCCGCTCCATCAAGTTGGCCAGCTCCTGCTCAATTTTGCCCAGGCGCTCTTTGGAGGCGGGGTCGTCTTCTTTCTTGAGGGAGAGCTCCTCCATCTGCAGTTGCATGATGCGCCGGTCGATTTCATCCAATTCGACGGGCTTGGAGGTGATCTCCATCTTCAGCTTGGCCGCCGCTTCGTCCACCAGGTCGATGGCCTTGTCGGGCAGGAAGCGCTCGGAGATGTAGCGGTTGGAGAGGACTGCCGCTGCCACCAGGGCCGAGTCGCTGATTTTGACCCCGTGGTGCAGCTCGTAGCGCTCTTTGAGGCCGCGCAGGATGGAGATGGTGTCTTCCACGGAGGGCTGATCCACATACACCGGCTGGAAGCGGCGCTCCAGGGCGGCGTCTTTTTCGATGTGCTTGCGGTATTCATCCAGGGTGGTGGCGCCAATGCAGCGCAATTCGCCGCGGGCCAGCATGGGCTTGAGCAGGTTGCCGGCATCCATCGCCCCTTCGGCCGCCCCTGCCCCCACCACGGTGTGCAGCTCGTCGATGAAGAGGATGATCTGCCCTTCCGATTCGGTGACCTCCTTGAGCACGGCTTTGAGGCGGTCTTCAAACTCGCCGCGGTACTTGGCGCCGGCAATCAGGGATCCCATATCCAGGGCGATCACCCGCCGGTTTTTCAGCGACTCCGGCACGTCTCCCCGGTTGATGCGCTGGGCCAGGCCCTCGACGATGGCGGTTTTCCCCACACCCGGCTCGCCGATGAGGACGGGGTTGTTTTTGGTGCGGCGGGAGAGCACCTGAATGACGCGGCGGATCTCGTCGTCCCGCCCAATCACCGGATCCAGCTTCCCTTCGCGGGCGGCCTTGGTCAAGTCGCGGCCATAGCGCTCCAGGGCCTCGTAGCGGGACTCGGGATTTTTGTCGGTAACCCGCTGTTTGCCTCGCACCTGTTGGATAACGGGCTTGAGGCGCTCGACCGTCAAGCCCAGGGGTGCTAGAACGCGCTTGCCCACCCGCTCGTCGTCCAGGGATCCCAAAAGCAAGTGCTCTACCGAGATAAAATCATCGCCATACTCTTTGCGAAACTCCTCGGCTCGATCCAGCGTGGTCTCCAGGCCGCGGCCTAGGTAGAGCTGATCCACCCGCGCCAGCTTGGGCTGCTGGTTGATAAAGCTTTCCACTCTATCCCGCACCAGCCTCGGATCGAGGCCGGCCCGCTGCAAAATGGTCTGGGTGAGACCCCCCTCTTGATCCAGAAGGGAGATCAGCAAATGCTCGGTTTCCAACTGTTGCTGCTGGTGCCGCCGGGCTACATCTTGGGATTGGACAATGGCGCTCCAGGCTTTCTCGGTAAATTGGTTGGGATTGGTGGGCTGCATAGGGGTTTGGCAGGAGTTTTTTTACAGTGTATAGGAAGACAATGCAGGGGGCAGCTAAGGGGCTCTCAGCCCTTGCTGCCGACTTGGGGAAGCGCTGCTGGCATCCTACGATCCAGGTATCGCCTATTTTGCCAAAGCCGGAGTTCGCAACAACCGTCCCCTCCTACCGCGATTGATGGACGGATCCCCGCCTTATTCCTCTTCTTCGTAGGGCCGTCCCTCGCCGATCACCGCCAGGTCAATTTGTTGGCGGTAGTAGTCTACGTTTTTAATCTGCACCTCCACCCGATCCCCCAGGCGGAACTGGCGCCGGCTTTTGCGCCCTACCAGGGCCTGCTGGCGGCTGCGGTATTCGTACCAGTCGTTTTTCAGGGTGCTGACCCGCACCAAGCCTTCCGCCAAGATGGGATCCACCTGCACAAAAAAGCCGTAGTTCTGGACGCTGACGATCAGGCCGGGGAACGTCTCCCCCAGGTGTTTTTGCATGAACTCGCACCGCTTCAAGCCCATCAGCTCCCGCTCTGCCTGTTGATGGAGCTGATATCCCGCCTGGATTTTGGGCAGTTGCGCTTGGAGAAAGGCCTGCCACTCCTCATGCACTTTTGGCGGCAGCACCTGCCAATCAATTTGGTCGTAGCTGCCGGGGCCATGCAGATCCACCACGGTTTTGGAGCGCGGGCTGCGGCGATCCCGTCCTTTGCTCAAGGCTAGGTGCAGAGCCCGCAAATTCAGCAAATCGGCATAGCGGCGCAAAGGGGCAGTAAAAGAGGCGTAGGGCTCTTTGAGGCCAAGGCCAAAATGGCCGAGCGGCTCCTGCAGCGGCTGCAGGCAATACTCGACGGGGGGCAGAGTAGCCAACAACTGGGCCACCAAGGCTGGGCTAGTCCCTGCGGCCAAGACATCGGGGGCGGTGATGCGGGCACAGATCCGCTGCCAATCGGCTAACGTCACAGCTTCTGGATCCTGCAAGTTCAGATCCAGCTTCATGGCGTTGGCCAGACGCAAAAAGTTCTGCAGGGCCTCAGCGGTGGGGGGCTTCTGCACGCGGGCCAACGAAGGGATCCCCAATTGGCGCAAATGGTGGCCCAAGGTTTGGTTGGCCAGCAGCAGAATTTCGGTCATCAGGGCGTGGGCGCCGAGGCGATCGCTGACCAGCAGGGGCCCATAGCCGCTTTCATCGGCAGAGTAGGGGGTGAGCAAATCCAACAGGGGCAGATCGAACCCGCCTGCCTGGTGGCGCTTGACTCGCAGGACTTGGCTGAGACGGAGCAGGTTTTGCAGCAGGGCCATCAACTCCGGCACCTCCTCATCGGGGCCCAGATCCGCGGCGGTGGCCAAGAGAGCCTGCACCTGGCCGTAGGAGAGGTGGGCCCGCGACTGCACCAGGCTGGGGTGGATCTCGAAGTTGCGCACCACCCCTTCGGGGTCAATGGTCAGCAGCAGCGAGTAGGCCAGACGCTCCTGCTGCGGCAACAGAGCCAGGCGGCTGTGCACTTCCGGCGGGAAAAGGGGCAGCACCACGCTATCCAGGTAAACCGTGGCGGTGCGCCGCTGCGCCTCCCGCTCCAGGGGGTGATCCGGATCCAGCCAGTGGGCTACATCGGCAATGTGCACCCCCAGCAGCCAGTGGCCCTCTTCTTGCCGCTGCAGGGAGACGGCCACGTTGGGCTCGAGGCCGTGGGGGTGCTGCAAGTCCAGCGGCTCCAGCGTGACGCAAAACCAGTCCCGCAGATCGCGACGGTTCTTTTGGTCGGAGCGGCTCAGCTTTTTGGGCAGAGTTGCCGCAGCCTCCAGCACCGCCGGGGGAAACTCCTGGGGCAGGTCGTACTTGCAGCAGACCAGATCCGCATCGATGGACGCCTCCGGGCCATTGCCCAAGATCTTGCGAATCGTGCCCACGGGGGGCAAGTTGCCCAGCGGGTAGCGCTCCACTTCCACATAGGCCACCCGACCTTCCGCCAGCTCGGCAGGGGATCCCTCGGTCAAGGCCAGCTCGAACAGCAGCCGGTCATCCAGAGGCACCACCCGGAAACCCTCTTCCGTCTGTTTGAGGCGGCCCACGAGAGTGGGATTGGCCCGTTCCACAACAGCTACCACCTCTCCCTCTGGGCTGCGGCGGCGATTGCCTTCTTTGGTAATCCGGGCTATCACTTGGTCGCCGTTCCAAGCGCCGCTAAGGTTGCTGCCGTGGATATACACATCCTCTGCCCCCGGTTCATCCCGCACGGCAAAGCAAAAGCCCTTGCTGGAACAGCGCAAACGCCCCACCACCAAGGATTCATCCGGCTTACGCCGATAGCGGGGCGGATCCCCTGTCCGTTCGAGAAACCCCGCCCGTACCAGACCATCGAGGGCAATCTCGAGCATTTCCGGCGCTTCTGGGTCTGAGGCTGGCAGGAGGGCAAGCAGCGCGTCTTTATCGGTCCATTGCTCGGCAGGTTGAGAGAAAAAGTGATGAAAAATCCGAGAGAAATCCATTGCGGGTATCCAGGGGGAATGAGAGCCGCGATTAAGGGACAGGCGCAGCCACTTGGATTAGTCGCGGTGGCCGGTGACGATAAAGGCTACTCGCTGACCGATGTTGGTGCAGTGGTCGGCCAGACGCTCTAGGTAGCGGATCGCCAGCAACATCAACAGGATAGGCTCGATCGATCCCTTGATGTCAGACTGCTGCGCCAACGTATTGTAAAGGTTGGTGTAGTCTTCATCAACGGCGTCGTCTTCCCGCTTCAGTTGTCGGCCCAGCTCGGCATCCAACTCCGTCAGGGCGGCCAGGCTGTGGCTGAGCATTTTCTGGCAGCGCTGCATCATCAGGCGAATGCGGCTCAGCTCCGGCGGCGGCGGGTACATGACCAAGCGCAGGGCCACTTCGGCCAGGTCTTTGGCGTAGTCGCCAATTCGCTCCAGATCCCGCACCAGTTGCATCAGGGTGCTGATCCAGCGCAGATCCCGCGCCACTGGCGAGCGCAAGGCGATCAAGTTAATACAGTCTTTCTCGATTTGGCGATAAAAGCGGTCAATCTGCTTGTCTTGGGCAATGGCCTGTTCGGCGGCGCCCAAGTTCTGTTCAAACAGGGCCTGCTGGGCCAAGACCACCGATTTTTCCACCAGCGCCCCCATGCGCAGCACGTCCTGCTGAATCCGCTTGATTTGAAGTTGCAGCTCAGCTTGCCCCATGGCTTTCTCCCATGAATGTGGGCAGGGGGGAAATGTCTGCAGTCGTTTTGGATTCAACAGAGCCAGTTGACCTCAATCATGGCAAACTTCGCCTGGAATAAGGGCAGAGAAGACGGCCAACTTAGGCGAAGATGAGAACAGCGGTTGCCCTTTGAGGGGGATTCGTCCTCTGGAGTTCTCGGGTTGCTTTGTCGATTGAGACGGTCTCATGGCTCTTCCCCCCATCATTGTGTTGGACGATGATCCCACCGGATCCCAAACCGTTCACAGTTGCTTGCTCCTCACCCGCTGGGATCCGCAGACTTTGAAGCTGGGGTTGCAGGATAGCTCGCCAATTCGCTTTATCCTCACCAACACCCGATCCCTGCCGCCGGCCAAGGCCGAAGAGGTGACGCGGTCGGTCTGCCGGGTCCTCAAGCAGGCCATGGGGGAGCTGGGGTGGGAGCGGGCCCTTTTTGTTAGCCGCTCCGACTCGACTTTGCGGGGGCATTACCCCCTGGAAACGGATGTGATGGCAGCAGAGCTGGGGCCTTTTGATGCCCATTTTCTGGTGCCGGCCTTTTTTGAAGGAGGGCGCATCACCCGCAACAGTGTCCACTACCTACGGGTGGGGGAGCGCTGGGTGCCGGTGCATGAGACGGAGTTTGCTCGGGATGCGGTGTTTGGCTACCACCACAGCTATTTGCCGGACTATGTGCAGGAGAAAACCCAAGGGCGGATCCGGGCCGAGCAGGTGGTGCGACTGACCCTGGAGCAGATCCGCGCCGGCTGTCTGGAGCGGCTTTTGAGGCTGGAGGGGAATGTCTGCTGTGTGGTGGATGGAGAAACCCAGGCGGATCTGGATCGTTTTGCCCAGGATGTCTGGGCGGCTCTGGAGCAGGGGAAGCGCTTTTTGTTTCGCAGCGCCGCCAGCCTCTTGACGGCCCTGGCCCAGTTGCCGCCGCAGCCGGTTCCGCCAGAGGAGATGGGGCAGTTTGTCCGCTCCGACCGGCCAGGGGTGGTGATCGTGGGATCTCATGTCCAAAAGACCAGCCAGCAGTTGGCCTGCCTGCTCCAGGAGCCAGGGATCCAGGGCATCGAGGTGGAGGTAAGGCGGCTCTTGGAGGCGGGGAAGGAAGCCGAGCTGCTGCCGGCAATCTTGGAGCAAGTCCACCGCGCCTACGGGCAGGGCCTGACGCCGGTGGTCTACACCAGCCGGGAAGAAGTGGGGTTTGACGGCGCCAACCCGGAGGCACGGCTGGCCTTTGGGCAGAGAGTTTCCCGCCTGTTGATGGCCATTGTGCAGGGGCTGCCGGAAGGGATCGGCTATCTCATCAGCAAGGGCGGCATTACCTCCAACAACATCCTCAGCGTTGGCCTCAATCTGCCGGCCGTGCGGCTGCTGGGGCAGATCTACCCAGGGATCTCCATGGTGCTCACGCCGGCGGATCACCCCCGCTTTCCCAACCTGCCGGTGGTGCTGTTTCCGGGCAACGTGGGCGAGGCGGATACGTTGGTTTTAATCCACCGTCGCCTCCACAGCCTCGGGCTAGTCTAGCCTGGAGGAAATCACCATGGCTGAACTCATCTCCCCCCCTGAAGCTCTGCCTGCCTTGGAGGCCTGGTGGGGATCCCTGCGGCAGGGGCCAACGGTGCTGCCCCCGGCGGTGGTTCACTGCTGTTCTGAGAGCCTGGGCAGCCCCGATGCCGACGTGGTAATTGCCGGCGGCACCCTGGGGCTTCTCTTGGGATCGGCCTTGGCCAAGCGGGGCTGGCGGGTGATCCTAATTGAGCGCGGCATCCTGCGGGGGCGGGAGCAGGAGTGGAACACCTCCCGGCGGGAGCTACAGGTGCTGTTGGAGCTGGAGCTGCTCACCCCGACCGAATGGGAGGCGGTGCAGGTGACCCACTACCCCCGAGGGCGCATTGGCTTTGGGGAGGGCCCTACCTGGTGGGTGGAAGGGGTGCTCAATGTAGGCGTGGATCCGGTCAGCTTGCTGGAGTTCCTCAAGCAGCACTTCCTAGACTGGGGAGGGCAGTTGCAGGAGCAAACTGGCTTTCTTGGCGCCACAATCCACCCCGATGGGATCCGCATCCAGACCACCGCCGGCCAGCTCAGCGCCCAACTCCTGGTGGATGCCATGGGGCACCGCTCCCCCATCGTGGCCCAGGCCCGCCAAGGGCAGCCGCCGGACAGCGTCTGTCTGGTGGTGGGATCCTGTGCCCAGGGTCTGCCGGAGCAACCCACGGGGGATCTGTTCTACAGCTTTACCCCAGCCCAGAACGGCTACCAGCCCTTCTGGGAGGCCTTCCCCGCCCGCGATGGGCGCACCACCTATCTGTTTACCTACTGCGACCGGGATCCCCGCCGACCCAGTCTGGAGAGGCTGTGGCAGGACTACTGCCGGCTGCTCCCTGCCTACCAGGGGGCCGAGCTGGCGCAGATCCGCTGGGTGCGCAAGCTGGGTGGCGTTTTCCCCGCCTACCGCCGCAGCCCGCTGCAACTGCCCTGGGATCGCCTCTTGGCAGTGGGAGACAGCAGCGGCAGCCAGTCGCCCTTGAGCTTTGGCGGCTTTGGGGCGATGTTGCGCCACCTGGATCGCCTGCAACAAGGGATCCACGAGGCCCTGGCGCAGCGGCAGCTCGACCGGGCGGCCCTGGCCCTGCTGCAGCCCTACCAGCCCAATTTGGCGGTGACCTGGCTGTTTCAGAAGGCGATGATCCCCCCTTTGGCGGAGAAAAACTGGGATCCCAACAGCATTAACCGCTTGTTGAGCAGAGTGTTTGAGGCCATGATGGCCGCCGGCCCCCAGGTGGTGCAGCCCTTTTTGCAGGATGTGGTGCAGTTGGGCGGCTTGGCCCAAGCGCTGTGGGGCGTGATGAGGCGGGATCCCTGGCTGGTAGTCGAGCTTTTGCCCCGGCTGGGCTTGCCGGAGCTGGTGGAATGGGCGGGCCACTTCGGCGCCCTCGGCCTCTACGAGCTTTTGCAAAGGCTAGCTGACCGCTCAGAAGCAACCCCGCAAGACTACTTTTGGAAGCGGCGGCGCGAGGCCTGGCGCTACGGCTGCGGCCGGGATCACCTCTCCTAGGTGTTCTGGCCGTACACCACCACCCCATAGGGCGGTATCTCAACGGGCTCCCCTTGGTTTTTTGCCGGCAGGGAGGATCCCTGGTCGCCGCTATCTAGAAGCTTCTGCCAACTGCCGCCGGGCCATTGGGCGTAGGTGACCACCTGGTCGGGGCTGAAGTTCAACAGGGCCAGGACAGCTTGGGATCCCTGGTGGCGGTGCAGGGCCAGGCCAGTTTGGGCAAACAGCTCCACCTCCACCGAGTTCCGCTCCAGGTTTTGCAGCGGCGCCAGGGTCTTGCGCAAGTGAATGAGGGTTTGGTACCACCGCCGCAAGACCTGGTGATGGCCGGCGTGGCCCAGTTCCCAGTTGAGCTTCGAGCGCAAGAAAGTCTCTTCCGCTTGGGGATCCGGCACCTCCCCTTGCCAGGCAAAGGCGCTGAACTCGCGGCGCCGTCCCTGCCGCACCGCTTCCACCAGGTCGGGATCCCCGTGGCTGACAAAATACAGAAACGGCGCCACCTCCCCGTATTCTTCCCCCATAAACAGCAGCGGCAGCATGGGGGCCAGCAGCAAAGCAGCGGCAGCCAACTTGAGACCTTCAAAAGAAGTGAGCTGGCTGAGGCGCTCTCCCAGCCTGCGGTTGCCCACCTGGTCGTGGTTTTGGATGCAGATTACAAACTGGGATCCCGGCCTGCCGATGGCGGAATTGCCGTGGCGCCTGCCGCGGTAGGGGGAGTACTGGCCGGAATAGACGTAGCTTTCGCGGTAGGCCTTGGCTAGGTGCTCCAATTGGCCAAAGTCTTGGTAGTAGCCTGTCTTTTCCCCGGTCAGCAGGGTGTGAACCGAGTGATGGAAGTCGTCGCACCACTGGGCATCTAGCCCGTAGCCCCCCTGCTCGCGGGGGGTGATGAGGCGGACATCGTTGAGGTCGCTTTCCGCTACCAGAACCCTAGGCCAGCCGCTGCGCGCTTCTAGGGCATCTACCCGCTCCGCCAATTCTTGCAAAAAAGGGTGGGCGCTGAAGTCGTAGATGGCGTGCACCGCGTCCAGCCGCAGGCCGTCCAGGTGAAACTCCTCTAGCCAGTACTCGGCATTTTGCAGGAAAAACTCCCGCACGCCGTCGGAGGAGCGGTCGTCGAAGTTGAGGGCCTCTCCCCAAGGAGTGCGGTACTTGTCGGTGAAGTAGGGGCCAAAGTCCCGCAGGTAGTTCCCCTCCGGCCCCAAGTGGTTGTAGACCACATCCAAAACAACCGCCAGGCCCTGCTGATGGCAGGCGTTGACCAGTGCTTTCAGGCCCGCTGCTCCCCCATAGCTGGCCTGCACGGCATAGGGATAGACGCCGTCATAGCCCCAGTTGCGCTCCCCCGGAAACTGGGCCACCGGCATCAGCTCCAGCACGTTGACCCCCAGCTCCACCAGGTGCGGCAGGCGAGGGATCAGGGCGGCAAAGGTGCCCTCTGGGGTAAAGGTGCCTACATGGAGCTCGTAGAGGATCCACTGGGAGAGCGGGATCCCCCGCCAGCCCTGATCCTGCCAGTCGAAGTGGGGATCCACCACCCGCGAGGGGCCATGGACGCCGTAGGGCTGGCAGCGGGAAGCAGGATCTGGCCGCTCCACCACCCCCGCTGCGGTGTGCAGGCGGTAAAGGTAGTCCACCGGCCCAGGCGGGATCCCCTCCACCTCCGCCTGCCAATAGCCCTGCTCCTCCTGCTTGAGAGGGATAACCTGTTGGACAGGGCTGATTATCTTCAGCTCCACTTGTTCGACTAAGGGCGCCCATACCGAGAAGCGATAGCGGCCCTGCCCCAAGGGATAGGCGCCCATCCGTCCGAGCGGAGGAGAAGTCTGAAGCACGAAACCTGTCTGCACAACTTGGCTTCTACTATAGCGCCTTGCTCCCCTACACATACACAAAAGGATAGCTTGGTAGCCCCGTACTTTAGTACGGGGCGGAAAAGCCCTTGAGCAACTTTAGTTGCTTCTTTTAGCTAGTACAGAGCTTCTCCAGGAAAACGACCTACTGCGGTGCAAAACCCGCGCGGCAATAACTAACCTGGAGGAACTTAAGTCCGAAGTAAGCAGAACTTTGAGGTTATGCCTCAAAGAACTGTCTAGGGGCGTGTTGAAAGCGCCTTCGCGAGTCCATTTTGAGCTGCGTAAGAATCCCCTGGGTGGGAGTGTCAAAGAACCTAAACTCTCCTGCTTCCCCTGCTGAGAAGGAGCCAGCCAGGCAAGAGGGCACCTGGCTCAAAAGAACCCTAGGGGAAGTTGCACCTGCAAACCCCCTCGGCGGATTCCCTTCTGGATACAGGCGTGCTCAGCGCTATTCGGCGCTCCGCCCCCTTTCCTCCCTTGCCGAAGAGGTTTGCCGGCGAGAAACTGGTGCTGGAAGTTAAGGTGTTGAGCGGATCCCTGAAGGCTAGCCTCGTTGGGGATCCGAAAAACTAAGCCGAACCCTGGTTTGGCTACCTTGTATAGCCACAAGCCAAGTTCAGACTACTGAGAATTGCCTAGGCCATGGACTTACGGCGGTTGCGCCGCATGGCTACCGCTTTGCGCTTGCGCTTTTCCAGGTTGGTTTCAAAGTGGCGATGGTTGCGCAGATCCCGCAGAATGCCCGCCTTGGAGACCTGGCGCTTGAAGCGGCGCAGCGCCGATTCGATCCCTTCGTTTTCGCCAATCGTCACTTGAGTCATAAAGAAGCTATCTCCTCCGTCGATGAGTAGAACGAAAGCACAATCGGGATCCCTATCCTAAACCATCTCCGCCCTGCTGCTGACGGTTACAGGGCGCGGCTGCCAAAGTTGAGGCCCGAAACCGCCTCACCCTCTCTCAAATTCACGACAAACGAGGCCGTTGTTCCGGTGGAAGGCGGCGGAGAAGGCGTTGGCGCTGGGCTGGGGGCGCTGCCGATTACGGATTGTACAAAACCCACAAAGCTGGACACTCGTGTGTACACCCCGTAGAAATTGGGCTGGGCGCAACCTTGGCCAAAACTGGTGATCCCGGCCAGGGCAAAGCCGCTGCCGCTGGGCACGAGCAAAGGCCCACCGCTGTCCGCCTGACAAGTATCCACTCCCCCCTGGGGAAAGCCGGCACAGAGCATGGTGTCTAAAATGGTGCCGTTGTAGGACTGGGGCGCGTTGCACACCTCGTTGGCGACGATGGGAACTTCGGCCTGTTGCAGATCCAGAGCAAAGCCGCTGGGTTCCTGGTCAAGGGCGCGGGGGAAGGTGGCTCCCCAGCCGAGGATGGTGGCGAACGTGCCGGGGGCGGTCAGGCTGGTTTGGTTGGGCTGCACCAGCGGCAGGGTAGGCAGAGTCACTGGCCGAGAGAGGCGCACCAGGGCGATGTCGTTCCCCCCCAGTTTCCCCACCTGGGGATTGTAGCCGGGGTTGATGACGATCTGGGCGGCGCGAAGGCGCTTGCCGGCACCGATTTGCAAGCGGTTGGTACCCAACAGCAGATCCAGGTTGCGGGCGCTTACAACCTGCTGGCCTTGATCGTTGAAAAAACAATGGGCGGCGGTGAGCACCCACTCCGGGGCAACCAGGGATCCGCCGCAAAACTGTGCCTGAAAAGGATCCGGCTCAGCCGCGTTTAACAGGGCCACCATCCAGGGAAAGGCCCCCGGCTGGGCAGGTCTGCCGCCGACAATCCGCTCCAGCCTCGATCCGGCGCGCGGCGTGGTGAACACTCGCCCCGGAGGCAAGATGGCGGTGACGCGATAGGTGCCGGGGGGCAGGTTGAAAAAGCGGAAGTTGCCGCTGGCATCGCTGAGGATGCTGGGCTCCCTCGCATCGAGGCGGCCGTTGCTGTTGAGGTCCAAAAAGGTGGCGATGCCCGCCAGCCCTGGCTCCCCTGGGTCCCGTAGGCCATTGCCGTTGAGGTCGTCAAAATGGGATCCCTCGATGCGTCCTGCAGGAGGGGCCGGGAGCGGCGGCAGGGGGCGACCGGAATTCCCTCCGCCACAGGCGCTGAGGCCCAGAGCCAGCCACAGCCCCACCACAGGAGACCAGGAGCGAGACTTTGAGGGATGGGCCATGCTCAGCTTCTCCGGGACGAGGAAGGGAGGTAGCGTCCGAGGGCGAGGGGCTGGGAGAGAGCCCGCAGTTCCTCAGCCGGCTTTGCCGACCAAGGATATCGTACCAGCGAAGCCCCTCGCGTGCGGAGAGAGGAAAACGTGATGCGGCGCTCGGATCCCCTCAGTTGCCCAAAACCCCAGGCTCCGGCGCGCGGATGCACAGCTTGCCTCTTTCCGCCTCTGGAAGTGGGCTGTAAAACCAGGTTGGGAGGGTGTGTGGCAGATGAATATCGCGGTCTTGGGGTTCAAAGGAGGTGTGGGCAAAACCACCACGGCGGTCCATCTGGCCCTCTACCTTCAACAACGGTGCGCAGCCCAGGCAGGTACACCCCAGGTGTCGCTGCTGCTCGACGCCGATCCCAATCGCTCTGCTTCTCGCTGGGCAGAACGCGGCTCTCCCTTTCCTGTCTAAAGTGGTGGCCGGGGATCCCACCACGCCCACGCCCACGAGCTTTCAGCATACGCTGATCGACACCCCCGCCCGCCCCACCCCCGAACAGTTGAGCCTGCTAGCGGAGCGGTGTGAAGTATTGCTTTTGCCCTGTTCTCCAGATGCCCTGGCCCTGGATGCTCTGATGCTGACTGTTAACGCCCTGAACCGTTTGGGGGCAAAACACTGCAAAGTTTTGCTGACGCTGGTTCCCCCCTGGCCCAACCGGGATGGGGCCGAGGCCCGCAGCTTTCTCCAACAGGCCGGGATCCCGCTCTGCCACCATTCGATTCGCCGCACGGTGGCCTTTCAGCAGGCTGCCCTGGAGGGAGTCTGTGTCAACGAGATCCCGGATCCCAGAGCCAAGCAAGCCTGGTCAGACTACGTTGCGGTGGGAGAGGAAATCCTGTCATGAGCAAGTTTAAGCGCCTGCTCGACCGACAGCCAGAGGGGATCCCGGCTCGCCCTGCCCCCAAAAAACTGAGCGCCCAAGCCTACAAGATCCCTGAGCCGCCGGAAGCAGGCGCCAAGCCCAACAGCTCTGAGTACGTCAAGCTGACGGCCTACATTTCCAAAGAGACGCACCGAGCTGTGAAGCGCCTCCTGCTGGAATCGGATCAAGACCTCTCGGAGTTGATCGAGGCTCTGCTCGCCCAGTGGCTGCGCTCTCAATCGGCTAAGGCCTGGCCCTCGGAGGATCCCTTGTCATCGAGAGGGCTGGCCTCAGGTGGAGCAGACCAGCCCAGATAGGAATAAGATGAGGGCGGGAGGCAGGCCTACCCCTCTGCGAGGTGGAGCGCTAGGGCACAATGCGCCGTAAGGGCAGCGGTTTTTTTGCGCTCCTTCTCCTCAAGTTGATTAAATTGACTGGTGCAAAAGGGATCCCTTATGCAAGCCATCACTCTGCTCGGCTCCACCGGCTCCATTGGCACCCAAACTCTGGATTTGGTGGCCCAGTATCCAGAGCGTTTTCGGGTTGTCGGCTTGACCAGCTACAGCAATGTTACCCTCCTGGCAGAACAGGTGTGGCGGTTTCGGCCCCAGATTGTGGCCATCGGTCGGGAGGAGCTGCTGCCGGAGCTGCGATCCCTGCTGACCGGGATGCGGCCGCTGCCGGAGCTGGTGGCGGGAACGGAGGGGCTGTGTCAGGTGGCGGCCCACCCGGCGGCCCAGCGGGTGGTGACCGGGATCGTTGGCTGTGCCGGCCTCTTGCCCACCTTGGCCGCTATCCGCGCCGGCAAAGACATTGCCCTGGCCAACAAAGAAACCCTGGTGGCAGGCGGCCCGGTGGTGCTGCCCCTGGTACGAGAGTACGGCGTCAAGCTCATCCCGGTGGACTCGGAGCATTCGGCCATCTTTCAATGCCTACAGGGGGTGCCGCCGGGATCCCTGCGCAGGATCTTGTTGACGGCTTCCGGGGGAGCTTTTCGGGATTGGCCTGCCGAAAAACTAGATCAGGTCACCTTGGCCGACGCCCTCAAACACCCCAACTGGGTGATGGGGCGCAAGATCACCATCGACTCGGCCACCCTGATGAACAAGGGCCTGGAGGTGATCGAGGCCCACTGGCTGTTTGGTTTGGATTATGACCGGATCGAGGTCCTCATCCACCCCCAGAGCATTGTCCACTCCTTGATCGAGCTGGCAGATACTTCTGTTCTGGCCCAGTTGGGCTGGCCGGATATGCACCTGCCCATCCTCTATGGCCTCAGTTGGCCGGAGCGCTTAGCCACCCCTTGGGATCCCCTCGATTTGGTCAAGCTGGGATCCCTCACTTTTAAGGCTCCGGATCACCGCAAGTACCCTTGCCTACAACTGGCTTATGCTGCTGGACAGGCAGGAGGAACCCTGCCGGCAGTGTTGAATGCCGCCAACGAAGCGGCGGTGGCCCTCTTCCTACAGGAGCGCATCCGCTTTTTGGACATCCCTCGCCTCTTGGAGCAGGTGTGCGAGCGGCACCAGGTCATCCCTGCCCCCAGCCTGGAGGACATTCTGGAAGTGGATGCCTGGGCGCGGCAACAGGTGGAGCTGCTGGCGCAGCAGGCCCCGGCCCAAGTTCTGGCCTGATCCCTACCGGGGGGATCCGGCACAGCGCTAGAGTGGGAAAAGGCTTGAGGAGCACCTGAGTGGCGGGATCCCATCTCCGACAACTGGCCCATTATCTGCGCCCCTATCGCCGGCAGGTGGCGCTGGGCATTGGATCCCTGCTGGTGGTAAACGGCCTGGGGGTGTTCCTGCCCTGGTACGTCAAGCTGGCCATCGACGATCTCAGCCAGAACTTGGCCGCCCTGTCGCCGCAGCGCATTGCACTTTACGCCCTGACGGTGTTGATCGTCTCCAGCCTGATGATGGGCATTCGCGTTGCCTCGCGGGTGTGGATGTTTGGCGTGGGGCGGCAGGTGGAGTTCCGCCTCAAGCAGGCCATCTTCGAGCATTTGCTGACGCTGCAGCCTTCCTACTTTGCCCAGCAGACGGTTGGGGATATCCTCACCCGCATCACCAGCGATGTGGAAAATGTCCGCCGCCTGTTGGGCTTTGCCCTGCTCAACTCGACCAACACAATCTTTGCCTACGGCACCACCTTGCCGGCCATGTTTGGCATTGAGCCGCGTCTGAGCGCCCTGGCCCTATCGGTGTTTCCGGTGATGCTGGTGCTGGTGAAGTTGAGCAGCTCCCGTCTGCAGCAGGAGCAGCT
>NZ_JANSHG010000018.1:0-23494 GCF_047461555.1 Synechococcus sp. WC101 | reverse complement strand
TCAGGGTGTGGTGGGCATCTTCAGAATCTTTGAGAGGGTGATCAAAGGGGATGCGCAGCTTCCGCACAGCCCCATCCACCTCCACCTGTAAGTCCATTCCTTCCGCGTCGATGGCCTCCATACGGGCCTGGACCACTCCTTCCACCTGGCCGAAGACCCTGGCGTAGAGGGCCACGGCATCGGCGTGGTCTTCGTTCATGTGCTTGCAGATGCGCTCGCTAACTTGAGGGGTGAGAGGATCGCCCATAGAAGGTGGGAATTGCCAGGTACAGGTTTTAGTCTAGCGGAGTCTTGACCGAAACCTTGGCGGCGCAGATCCCGCTCTTCCCCTTTCCCCCCGTATACGGGGGATGAAAGGGGGGAGAACGCCAATCAAAGAGCTAGTTGAGGGCAGGCTAACGGTTGCCAGGGCCAGCCATATCTCGGTCTAGGTTGCAGCCATCTCCGATCGCCCTCTGGATAGGGTTGAGACGCCTTTGCCAGCTTTGCACCTGGGGATCCGGGCTGAGGCCGTGCTCGAGAAAAAACAGCTTGCCCCCCACCCGCAGCACCCGCCGGATTTCCCCCAAAGCCTTGGCCAAATCGGGGATGCTACACAGGGTCCAGGTGCTGACCACGCTGTCAAAACTCTGGTTCGAAAAAGGCAGCTCTTGGGCGTCCGCCACCAGCCAATCGACGGCGATGGAGGAAGCCGCGATGCGGCGGCGGGCCAGGGATCCCATGCCGGGGTTGGGATCTGCCACTGTAATTTTTTGAATGTGCTCTGGGTAGCAGGCCAGGTTGAGGCCGGTGCCAAAGCCGATCTCCAAGACCGCTCCCCGCACCTGGGCCAGAAGCTGCCGCCGATAGCTCTCCAGACGCTTGCTGGCCAGAGCCCAATCCAGCAACCTCGGAAAAAGCACCTGCCGGTAGAAAGCCTTCATAAGCCGGGCTCAAGAGGTTCGCGATCTATTTTCGGGCCGTTCGAGCGTAGCGGGGTTGGGGGCCAGCTTCAGGGAGTAGAGGCCGTAGCAGGCCAGCAGCCAATTGAGCAGGCGGGCCACCACGCGGGCGGTTGGCCGCGTCGCCGCTCCCACCGCCACTCCTCCCAAGGAAAGGCCGATCACAGGGCGGGCGGCGAAGATGGCCTCACAGGTTGTTAACAGTTGAAACCAACTCAGCCCCCCCGGCTCCGGGTGGTGCACCGCCGGCGCCAAAGAGGGATCCAGCACACTGCAGTCCACCACCAAAAACACCGGCTGCTCCGGCAAAGCCTCCACCACCTGCTCCGGATCCCAGCCATCCTGGGCCCAAAAGATCGGGCTGGCGTGGTTTTTCAGCCAGGCGTAGGCGCGGGCACTGCCGCTGCGCAGCCCCACATGCACCACCGGCAGCCTATGCTGGTAGAGCAACTCCACCCAGGCAGCGTTGCCATAGCCCATATCTTGCTCCGGCTGGGTCATCTCCTCGGGCGGCATCAGGTTGGCATGGGCGCTGCAATGCACCACACTCAGGGCGAGGTAGTGCTTCCAAAGGGCACGAATGGCTCCCCAACTGGCCGCCAAGACCGAAGGCAACAGCACCGGCCACTGTTGTCGTCGCCAAGCCTGAATAACCGCCGCCTCACACATGCCATAGGGCGGCTCATCCACCAGCCCCGGCAACTGCGCCACTGCTATCTCATCCACATTGATCCCCAACCGCGGCTCAAAAGCACACAGCTCAGCACCGGCGTTGAGGATGGCCAGCGGCGCCTGCGTATCTGGGCCAAAGGCAGTGGGAATGAGGACAACCCTGGCGTTGGACTGGGAACTGGGATGGAGGGACCACTGGGCCATGGGCGTCGTTCCTGTTGCAAACGTGGGGCTCTGCCGCCTGCTTCTATGGTGGCTCAGAGAGTAAGCCGGGATCCGCCCGCGCCAGAGCTGGATCTGCTACGAAAAATTACAGTTCGCCGGCAGATCTGGGGTCAAAAATCGGGCCGATGGTACATTCAAAGTGCTCCGCGCCTCAACCCCAAGCGCGGCCCAACAACGCAAACGACGACGAGAAGGTAGGCTATGGCTGTGATGGAAGGCGATCCCCGTCAGGGGGCAAAGTTGCCCCTATTCGGGGGATCCACCGGAGGGCTGTTGAGCGCAGCCGAAACCGAAGAAAAATATGTGATCACCTGGACAGGCAAGCCGGGGCAAGTGTTTGAAATGCCCACCGGCGGCGCCGCCGAGATGGTGGAGGGCAAAAACTACCTCACCTTCGCCCGCAAAGAGCAGTGCCTGGCGCTCGGCGCTCAGTTGATCTCCGAGTTCAAGATCAAGGACTACCAGATCTTCCGCATCCCGGCGGGTGGACAGCCGGAACTGGTGCATCCCAAGGATGGTGTCTTTCCCGAGAAGGTCAACGAGGGGCGCCAGCCCGTCGGCAAGGTGGATCACAACATCGGCAAGAACAAAGAGCCGGTTACCTACAAATTCACCAACGGGAAACCCTGGGACTAATTCCGGCGACCTTTGTCTTTCTGTCTTGTCGGATCCCCTGGCCAGCCCAGGGGATCTTTATTTGTTCGTCTCCACATTTGTTCGTCTCCACTGGCAACCGGTTTGAAAGGGTTCGGCGCTGTTAGCCCTCACCCCCGGCCCCTCTCCCCGAGGGAGAGGGGAGGCGGAAGGTCATGTTGAGAAGAGTCGGATCCTTTGTCGGGCTGCCTTTTGCTAAAAAAAAGCTCCAGCAAAGCATACCTACACGGAACTGTCTAAAAGCATACCTACACGGAACTGTCTAGAGGTGTCTTGACAGCGCCTTTACGAGTCCGTTTATGGACTACGTGAGAATCCCCCGCCTTCAGGCGGGGGAGTGTCAAAACCCGGGATCCCTGACAGGGCCTGGACAAGCCTACTTGGCAACCGCCGCGAAGAACTCCTTGGATTTCACCGGGTCGGGGTTCAGGGTTCTCTGGCCGGGCTGCCAGTTGGCCGGGCAAACTTCATCGGGGTGAGCTTGCACGTACTGGATGGCCTGCAGGGTGCGCAGGGTTTCATCCACGCTGCGGCCAAAGGCCAGGTTGTTGATGGTGGCGTGCTGGATGATCCCTTCCTTGTCGATGATGAACAGGCCGCGCAAAGCCACCCCTGCCGCCGGATCCAGGACATTGTAGGCGGCGCTGATCTCCTTTTTCAGGTCGGAGACCAGCGGATACCTCAGCTCGCCCACCCCTCCGGCTTTGCGGTCGGTCTGAATCCAGGCCAGGTGAGAGTACTCGCTATCCACCGAGACGCCGAGGATCTCCGTGTCCAGCTTGGCAAACTCGTCGTAGCGATCGCTGAAAGCCGTGATCTCCGTCGGGCAGACGAAGGTGAAGTCCAAGGGGTAGAAGAACAGCACCACGTACTTCTTGCCCCGGTAGTCGGAGAGCCTCACCGTCTTAAATTCCATGTCGTAAACGGCAGTGGCCGAAAAATCGGGAGCGGGCTGCCCCACCCGCAGACATCCTTCCTGAGACATCAGTCGACGCTCCTTACGGTAAAGTACAAATGTAAACTAAACCTAACATACCATACTCATAATGACTTTGTCTTACTGGCTGGCTAAGCTGGAGCGCCGCGATCCAGGGGATCCCCATTTCTTTCCGTTTTTCGGCTCTGCCAGGTCAGGGAGTCGGTTGCCATGAGGGTGGCGCTGGAGTTTCTCTACCACTTCTGTTGTGACCGCTGCCGGCGGTGGTGGAGCCCCAGCCAGGGGATCGCCTCTATTGCCCCTACTGTGGCTATCACAATTGCGTGGAGCGCATCGATACCTTTCGCGACGCCGCGCGAGGCAGTTGCCTCACCCGTCCTCCCGATGCCCCCTCTGCCGAGCTGCCCTGCGAGGAAACCGAGGCTCGGCCTCAGGAGCCGGGATCCCCAAGCTGATTCATCCGTTCACTGCATCTGCCAGCCTGTCCAGGTGGGGGTCAGCCTCAGGCAGTGAGGAGTCCAACAAACGGCGGCAGGGGTGGCGCTCTTCCAAAATGGTGGTAGAACAGCAGCAGCTATAAACCTCCAGGTAGTCGTCCGGCTCTGCCTCGAAAATGGCATACTGGCCGGGGAAGAGGGTGCGCTCCCAGTGGCCGGGAATTGTTCGGATGACCTGAACCTGCTGAGAACGGTTGACGAAAACGTATCTTTTCATTGCGTTTTTTTTAATCGCCTTAAGAAAAACTTATTGGCTTTAAGCCAGGCTATCACTCTTGATCCCCAGCCGACAATAGCCAACGGGCAAGACAGGGATCGCTCTTTCTGCTTGACTTTGGCCGATTTGTTTTCTCAGCTTATGAAAGCTGAGGCAAGGGGATCCCGAGAAGAAGCCCGCCTGGTAAACTGAGGGGAAGAGTCTGAAGATATCCTTAATTGGCCTTCATCGTTCCGACATACCAAGGGGGCACGCCGTGGACAACAAGTTGGGGCTAGAGATCATCGAAGTGGTGGAGCAGGCTGCCATCGCCGCCGCCCGTTGGATGGGCAAAGGCGACAACAAGACCGCCGATCAGGTGGCCGTCGAGGCCATGCGGGAGAAACTGAACCAGATCCCCATGCGCGGCCGCATCGTCATTGGGGAGGGAACCCGCGATGAGGCCCCCATGCTCTACATCGGGGAAGAGGTGGGCATCTGTACGCGCCCGGACGCCGAGCAGTTCTGCCGCGTGGAAGAGCTGGTGGAAATCGATATTGCCGTGGATCCCTGCGAAGGCACCAACCTGGTGGCCAAGGGCCAAAACGGCTCCATGGCGGTGCTGGCCATCTCCGAAAAAGGCGGCCTTCTGCACGCGCCGGACATCTACATGCAGAAGCTGGCGGCTCCGCCCCAGGCCAAGGGCAAGGTACATCTCGACTATCCGCCGGAAAAGAATCTTCAGATTATCGCCGAAAGCCTGGATCGGGAGGTCTCCGATCTGACGGTGGTGGTCATGGACCGCAAGCGCCACGTCGATCTCATTCGCCAAATCCGGGAGGCGGGGGCGCGGGTAAAGCTGATTACCGACGGCGACATCTCGGCGGCCCTCTCGGCAGGCTTCAACGGCACCGGCATCCACGCCCTGATGGGGATCGGGGCAGCCCCAGAGGGGGTGATCTCGGCGGCGGCGCTGCGCTGCCTCGGCGCCCACTTCCAAGGTCGGCTGATCTACGACCCCGAGGTGGTGCAGGCGGGCACCTACCTGCCGCCGGTGGAAGAGACACGACGGCAACTGAAAGAACAGGGCATCGAGGATCCCGACAAGGTGTGGGAATGCGAAGAGCTAGCCAGCGGCAAGGAAGTCCTCTTTGCGGCCACCGGGATTACTGATGGCGACCTGATGCGCGGGGTGCGTTTCTTCGGCGGCGGGGCACGCACCGAGACCTTGGTGATCTCCAGCCAGTCGCGCACGGTGCGCTTTGTGGATACCATCCATATGAAAGACGGCCAACAGCCCCGCAGCCTGCAACTGCGCTGACGGATCCCCGGCCCGACATCTCCCTCGGCAAGGGCGGCTTTCCTCTGGCGAAGGTCGCTCTTGTCCTTTGGGAAGTTAAGAAATCTATCAGTCAGTTGCCCGAAAAAACGTAATAACTCTTCAGCAAAATCCTGCAAAACCGGCTCGATACTGTTCTTAGGGTTTAGGTAGGCTGAGAAAAGTTACCTAAGCTTGCTGCAGCCGAGACAAGGCAATCCCTTGACATCGGTCTTGCCTTCCTTGTCCTAGCTAGGTGAGTTTGCTTTTGTTCATAGTTTCTGTTTTTAATAACTGTTGCTGTACAGACGACGGAGAGGCATGTTTATCGCGGTTGTCGGTCTTAGCCATCGCACAGCTCCTGTGGAGATCCGGGAGCGCCTCAGCATTCCCGAGGCCGAGGTGGGGGAGCGGATCCAGCAGCTCCGTGCCCACCCCCACATTGAGGAAGCGGCGATCCTCAGCACCTGTAACCGGCTGGAGGTCTACATCGTCACTCCAGAAATGGAAAGTGGTGTCCGACAGACGATGCAGTTCTTGGCCGAGGCGAAAGGGATCCCGCTGCCCCAACTGCGCCCGCACCTGTTTACGCTGCTCTACCAGGATGCGGTGACGCACCTGATGCGGGTGGCCGCCGGGCTGGACAGCTTGGTATTAGGGGAAGGGCAGATCCTGTCGCAAGTGAAAAAAGCGCAGCAACTGGGCCAGGCCTGCAACGGCATGGATCGCATCCTCAACCGCCTCTTCAAGGCGGCCATCACCGCCGGCAAGCGCATCCGCACCGAGACGGGGATCGGCACTGGCGCCATGTCCATCAGCTCGGCAGCGGTGGAGTTGGCCTTGCAGGAGCAGGGATCCCTTTCTCAGGGCAAGGTGACCGTGGTGGGGGCGGGGAAAATGGCTCGCCTGTTGGTGCAGCACCTCTTGGCCAAAGGGGCGGTGGATATCACCGTGGTCAACCGCTCCTTGGAGCGGGCAGAAGCGCTGGCCAAGCAATTTGAGCAGCCAATTCAAGTATTGCCTTGGGAGTCGCTGCTGAGTAGCATAGCGGAGTCCAACCTGGTCTTCACCAGCACCGGCGCCACCCAGCCCATCCTCACCTACGAGCAACTGGCGGGGGTGCTGCAGCCGGATCAGCCGCTGCTGTTGGTGGACATCTCGGTGCCCCGCAACATCGATCCCGGCGTGGAAAAGCTAAGAGGGGTACAGGTGTTCAACGTGGATCACCTCTCCCGTATCGTGGAAGAAAACCGCGCCCAACGGCAAAAGCTGGCCCTGGCCGCCGAAGCCTTGGTGGAAGAAGAAGTAGAACAGTTTATGGAGTGGTGGCGCTCCTTGGAGACGGTGCCCACCATTTCCAGCCTGCGCCACAAGGTGGAGTCCATCCGCGAGCAGGAGATGGAAAAAGCCCTCTCCCGCCTGGGCAAAGACTTCGCCGAAAAGCACCTGGAGGTCATCGAGGCGCTCACCCGCGGCATTGTCAACAAGATCCTGCATGATCCCATGGTGCAACTGCGGGCCCAGCGGGACATCGAGGCGCGGCGCAGGGCTATGCAAATTCTGCAGGAGCTGTTTAACCTCGATCCAATGCCGTTTCAGGCGCAGCAGGAGCGCTAGGGATCCCCAGGGGGTGAAGTGGGGTCAGGTGTTGAAGAATTGTAACAGCTCTCTCATCTCAGGGGGAGAGCTGCCCTTAGGATACAAAACGTAAGCGCTGGGAGTTGGGGGCATGTTCGGACAGTACGAAGTGTTTGTGCAGTTGCTGCTGTTGGCCTTGATCGTCCTGGCAGGGCCAGCGGTCATTCTGCTGCTTTACCTGCGCGGCGCCGATATGTAGGCGAGCCAGGCTGGTTGCCGGCGCAGTTGACAGAACCCCCTGAGCAGCCCCTGTCGGCATCGACCAGGGAGTTCGGCTTGTTTCTTTGTTATCTCTTAATGTAACGCTTCTTTGCGCTACAGTTATAGAGACAGCCCTAGGGCAAACTCGCCTGTAGGGCAATACTTTATGGGTTGATTATTTATGTCACTCCCCATCCGCAACGTCGCCATCATCGCCCACGTCGACCACGGCAAAACCACACTTGTGGACGCCCTGTTGCGCCAGGCGGGCACCTTCCGCGAGGGAGAGGACATTCCCGCCTGCGTGCTGGACTGCAACACGCTGGAGCGGGAGCGGGGCATCACCATCCTGGCCAAAAATACAGCCGTCCGCTACGGCGAAACCCTGATCAACATTGTCGATACCCCCGGCCACGCCGACTTCGGCGGGGAGGTGGAGCGGGTGCTGGGCATGGTGGAGGGCTGTCTGTTGGTTGTGGACGCCAACGAAGGCCCGATGCCGCAAACCCGCTTTGTGCTGCGCAAGGCGTTGGAAAAAGGCCTGCGCCCGCTCGTAGTGGTCAACAAAATCGACCGCCCTCGCGCCGAGCCCTACAAAGTTGTCGACAAGGTTCTGGATCTGTTTTTGGAGCTGGGGGCAGACGAAGACCAGTGCGATTTCCCTTACCTCTTTGCCTCGGGGCTGCAGGGCTTTGCCCTGGAAGAAGCCGACCTGAAAGCCTTTTTGGAAGGGAGGTACAGCGGCCCCTTGGACATGAAGCCCCTCTTTGAAGCCATCCTCAAGCATGTCCCACCGCCGATTGGGGATCCGGCCAAGCCGCTGCAACTACAGGTCACCACGCTGGAGTACTCGGAGTACTTGGGCCGGATCGTGATCGGCAAGATCCACAACGGCACCATCCGCCTTGGGGATCAGTTGGCGGTGGTCAAAGAAGATGGGTCGATTGCCAAGGGCAAGGTAACCAAGCTGTTTGGCTTCCAGGGCTTGCAGCGTGTTGAGCTGACCGAGGCTACTGCCGGCCATATCGTCGCCGTGGCGGGGTTTGCCGAGGCCAACATCGGCTACACCCTCACCTCTCCCGAAAACCCGCAGGCCCTGCCGCTCATTAAGGTGGACGAGCCGACGTTGCAGGTGATGATCTGCGTCAACGACTCTCCCTTTGCCGGCCAGGAGGGCACCTTTGTTACTTCGCGGCAATTGCGGGAGCGCCTGCTGCGGGAGCTAGAAACCAACGTGGCGCTGCGGGTGGAAGAAACCGACTCCCCCGATTGCTTTTTGGTCTCCGGGCGGGGCGAGCTGCACCTGGGCATTTTGCTGGAGACCATGCGGCGGGAGGGCTACGAGTTTCAGGTGGGGCAGCCGAAGGTGATCTTCCGCGAGGTAAATGGCCAGCCCTACGAGCCCTACGAGTGCTTGGTGCTGGATGTGCCGGAATCCACGGTGGGCGCCTGCATTGAACGGCTGGGGCAGCGGCGGGGAGAGATGCAGAACATGATGGTAGGCGCGGACGGACGGGCCCAGTTGGAGTTTGTCATCCCGGCCCGAGGGCTGATCGGCTTCCGCAGCGAGTTCATCCGCATTACCCGCGGCGAGGGGATCATGAGCCACAGCTTTTTGGAGTACCGTCCCCTGACGCCGGGGATCGAGACCCGCCGCAACGGCGTGCTGATCGCCTTTGAAGAGGGGGTGGCCACCACCTATGCCCTGAAAAATGCGGAAGACCGAGGGGTGTTCTTTATTACGCCAGGTACCCGCGTTTACAAGGGCATGATCGTGGGCGAGCACAACCGGCCGCAGGACTTGGAGTTGAACGTCTGTAAAACCAAGCAACTGACCAACCACCGCGCTGCCGGCGGGGAGGAGCTGGTGCATTTGCAGGCGCCGGTGGAGATGAACCTGGAGCGGGCGCTGGAGTACATCGGCGAGGACGAGCTGGTGGAGGTTACACCGAAGTCGGTGCGGCTGCGCAAGGCGCAGTTGACGGCCTCTCGCCGCTAGCGGTCGGCTCCTACCGTCGCAGGTAGAAGCGCAGGTTGGGAAAAGAGAAGGCCCCCCAGACGCCGAACAAGACGACTCCCAGGCCGAACAACGCCAGCCACAGGCGGGGACGGCTGTGGAGCTGCTGGGATCCCGCCTGGACGTAGGCCAGATCCACCCAGGCGGTGTTGCCCCGGCGGAACCAGCCCACCACCTTGACGCGCTGACCCATGAGGGCGCGGAGCCGCTTCAGGCCGAAAAAGACATTGCCCACCGGCCCCAGGGGAGAGGTGAAGCGCAGCGGCATCAGCCCAGTGGCATCTTGCAGCTTCAGCTCTGCCCCCAGTTGGTAGCCAGCCTGTCCCAGCCCCACCAATTCCCCCTCCAACTCCACCGGCTGGCTGCGGCAGGGATCCGCCTCGGGATCGGCCAGCAAGTGCAGCACATCGGTCGGCTGGGGCGACAGGGATCCGCGGTACATCAAGACCGCCTTGGATCCCAGGCCCAGGCCATAGCCCACCACCGCTGTTGCCGCAATCACCTTGGGATCGAGGCGATCTGGCAGCGCCAGATAGAGGATCAGCCCCAGGAGCCAGCCAATTACCATCCCGCTCACTTCGGCAGCATAGATAGCCAGATCCAGCCAGAAGCGGCTTTGCAGACGGGCCCCATCCAACTTGGGTCCGGATCCCAGGCTCAACTCTGGCAGCAGGCGCAGCCGTTGGGCATACCCCGCCAAGACCTGGAAGCGGTGCCCCAGCAACGGATGGCTGGAGTTGACCTGCATCCAGCGGGCCCAGGGGTTGAGCTGATCCCAGAGAAAGACTTGGCCGGCTTGGGCGGGATCCCGCAGGCGGCTGGCGGCACTGGCGGCGGCGGTGGTTTTGAAGTCCAAGAAGCTGAAGAGGCGGGTGCAGTGCAGCAGCGAAGAGGGGCGGCGGTCGTTTTTGTGGGCCTCCTGCAGGCCGGCAGCCGCTTTGAGCAGAGCGGCCATCAGACCGTTGGGATTGCCCGTCGCTTCCACTGCAAAATGGTCGGCGTGGTAGGTGCCGAGGCGACAGAGGAAAAACAGGGGATAGGAGAGCACCGTGTAGATCAGGTAGAGCAGCGGAGCCACATGCCCGATCAGATCCCGCCGCTTGTTTGCCAGTTGGCTCACCTGCTCCAGGGCCAAGTAAACCAGTTGAACGGGGGATCCCAGTAGGGTCAGGATCAAGATGTCGCCGTTGAGGATGCGCCCCAGGGCTTGGGCATAGACGGCGGCAATCTCATCCGGGGCAAGCTGCTGCAACAGGGCCTGGGTGACCACGATGCGGCCGCCGTCGGGAAGCGTGCCATAGACAAAAGCCAGCGGCCCCCCTTCCGGGATCACCCCCAGCCGAGGCAGTTTTAGCTGTTTTTGGGCGCAGAGGCGCTGCAGCAGACGGGCAGTCTCGGGACTGTGGCGCTCGATTTCCCCCAAGGTGGCCCAGCGCAGCTTGTGCAGCCGCCGGTGCAGGTGATCCATCAGCCAGGGGGCAAAAAACAAAAGGCCGACGCCAAAGTTGACCGCCAGGCTGCCGGCTACCAACCAGCGCAGGCCATTGCGCAGCCAGGGCAGCAACCCCTGCAAAAACCAAAGCTGCCGCGGAAAACTCAGCCGTCCGAAATCCAGGTGAGCGCCCACCAGCACAAAACTCAGCCACCAGAGGAACAGAATGCCCACCCCCAGGGATCCCCACTTGGCCCAGCGCAGAGGGCCGGCCCGCTCCGGCAGGGGGATCTTCAGGCCCAATTGACCGGCCCGTTGGCGGCTGGAGAGCGGCTGAGCCTCAGGAGCTGGCTCTGGGGAGGGTGGGGAAGCAGCGGGTTTTTCCACCGTTTGGGGCAGGCGGGGCAGGATTTTTTGGGCCCAGCCTCGCACCTGCGGATCCGGGTGCTGCAGCAGTTCCAGACAAAGCGCCCGCGCCTTCTCCGTCTCGCCCAACTGATGGTAGGCCCGCACCAGGTTCATCTGGGCCTCCAGGGCTTGGCTGTCGGATGCGCCTGCTTCGCCCCGCTGGCGAGACTGCGCCAAGTAGGCCTCCAGCAGTTGGATGGCTTCTTGGAAACGGCCCTGCTGCAGCGCCTCCCTGCCGGCCTGAAGGGCATCGGGGGTCATCAGCCTGCTCCGAGATCTGCCTGCTCCCCCAGCTTACTCAAGGATTTGGCCTTGCTGAGGTGGGTCCCCCCGAAAGGGGGTAGTGGAGCAAGCGCCGCCGCAGGCAATCCAGCGCCGTCTGGGCGCTCCACCAGCGCACCCCCTCTCGGCCGCGCAGGCTACCCAAGCGGTACTCCAACACTTCCACTTTCCCCTCCGGGTCGGCCAAGCCCAGATAGACCAGGCCAACCGGCTTGGTGGATGTTCCCCCCTCTGGGCCGGCAATGCCGGTAATGCTCAGGGCCCAGTCGGAGCCGAGGACTTGCTTGGCCCCCAGGGCCATCTGGGCCGCCACCGGCTCGCTCACGGCCCCGTGCTGCCGCAGCGTCTCTGGATCCACCCGCAAAAGCTGCTCCTTGATGCGGTTGTCGTAGGCAACAATCCCGCCGACAAAATAGCGGGAGCTGCCCGGGATCCCGGTCACCAATTGCCCCAGGAGCCCGCCGGTGCAGGATTCCGCCACCGCCAGCGTTTGCCCCCGCTGCAGCAGCAGCTCCCCCACCACGCTGGCCAAGGTGGCCTCGTCGCTGCCGAAGTAGTCTTCCCCAGAAACCTGTAAAATCTGCTCCACCACCGGGGCAATCAACGCTTCCGCCGCCTCGCGCGTGGGGGCGCGTCCGGTAACCCGCAGGCGCACCTCCCCCTGGCTGGCGTAGGGTGCCACGGTGGGATTTTCCCCCGCCAGCAGGGATCCCACCCGTTCGGCCAAGGTCGATTCGGGAATGCCCCAGTAGCGCAACACGCGGCTGTAGAACACCTCCTGGCCCCAGCCCAGGGAGCGCAAATAGGGCACAGCCGTCTCCTGCCACATCTGCTGCATCTCCCGCGGCACCCCGGGAAAGGTGAGGATGTGCAGGTCGGGCCGCGGCTGCCAGATGAGGCCACAGGCGCTGCCGACCGGGTTGGGCAGGACGGTTGCCCCCTGAGGCAAAAAGGCCTGCTTGCGGTTGCTGGGGGAGGGCTCCATACCTCGCTGGCCGTACTTCTGCCGGATCTCCTCCCAAACCTGCGGGTGCTCCACCATCTCCACCCCGAAGAAAGAGGCCAGCGCCGCGTGGGTCAGATCATCAGGGGTCGGCCCCAGGCCGCCGGTGATCAAAATCAAACGGGAGCGGTTGCAGGCCACCTCCAGGGCGTGGTGGATGCGGGCTTCGTTGTCCCCCACCACCGTTTGGTAATAATGGGGGATCCCCAGCTTGGCCAGCTCGGCTGCCAGATATTGGGCGTTGGTGTTGGTGATCTCTCCCAAGAGCAACTCTGTGCCAATGCAGAGGATCTCAGCCCCCTGGGGAATAGCGGTTTGCGGTGGGCTCATGCTTGGCCTTGAGCTCAGCTCAGCCGCAAGTATACAAGCATAGAGGTCTCGGCCCCCCTTCACGCCCTCAGATTTTTGGCTGGTCGTCGGCCATTCCGAATTGCGATCCCAGAAGACTTGCTCAAGCTCGCCAGGGATCCTCGGCCAGCCGAGCCAAAGCTTCCAAATCAGCACCCACCACGCGGTGCAGGATCCACTCGGGATGTGGCTTGGCGCCCAGGCGCCGGTAGAACTCCAATGCCGGCTGGTTCCAATCCAAAACCATCCACTCCAGCCGCCCGTATCCTTTGGCCACCGCCTCCTGGGCCACCCGCGCCAAGAGCGCCCTGCCGATGCCCCTGCCCCGGAACTCCGGCAACACGAACAGGTCTTCCAGGTAGATTCCCGGCCGGGTGAGGAAGGTGGAGAAATTGCGAAAGTAAAGAGCAAAGCCCACCGCCTGCCCTTCTACCTCCGCCAGCAACGCCGAAACGAAGGCCTCGGGGCCAAACAGATGCTGTCGCAGCAGCTCAGCGGATCCCGTTACCAAGTGGCTCAGCTTCTCGTACTCGGCCAAAGCACAAATGAGATCAAACAGAACGGGCGCATCCTCAGGGGTGGCAGGGCGGATTTCCATACTCTTGTCTAGATCCACACACGAATTCTGTAAGATACCCGCACGAGACCAGGGGGACTAACCTGTTGACCCCGCTCCTGGGTCGGTGGAGCTCTGGCAACGCGCGACGTAGTGGGGGCAGCGACAGGGGCCCAGGGGGTTCACAGCACAGGGCAGATAGGGCGAGCGAGAAAAGTAGCGGCAGGAGGGATCCCAACTCGAGGTGGGCTGCAGCTGGCGGGAGGGAGTGGGCTCATCCCAGCTTGAGGGGCGACGGGAGCCTCTCTTTTCCAGCAGAGGGAGCAACTGGGCCAAGAACGTCAGGCCCAACCACAAACCGACTCCCAGGATTAGCGCTGGCACCATTGCCCTCCTCCGTCGGCCAACAGCCTTGTCTTCCAACCAGAACCAGCCTAGGCCAGCCGGTTGGCAGAGGGCCAGCCTTGGCAGACAGTTTCGCAACTGTCCTGGTTAGCCAGCGAAGAGCCGGGAGAAAAAACGACTAGAGTGAGAAATGGAGCCGTTACCTCGTTTTTGAATGCCATGACCACCTCCACCCTCGATGCTGCCGCCATCCTTGAGGCGTTGCGCCCGGTTCAAGATCCGGAGCTGCGCCGCAGCCTGGTGGAACTGAACATGATCCGCGACATTCGCGTCGAGCCCAAGCGGGTGGCCTTTACCCTGGTGCTGACCACGCCGGCCTGCCCCTTGCGGGAATTCATTGTGGACGAGTGCAAAGCTGCCATCCGCCGCTTGGCCCCAGTTGAAGCCATTGATGTCACAGTAACGGCGGAAACCCCCCGCTCCCCTTCTCTGCCGGATCGCCAGTCTGTCCCCGGCGTGCGCAACATCATCGCCATCTCCAGCGGCAAGGGAGGCGTGGGCAAAACCTCCGTCTCGGTCAATGTGGCCGTGGCCCTGGCCCAGAGCGGAGCGCGGGTGGGGCTGCTGGATGCCGATATCTACGGCCCCAATGTGCCGCTGATGCTGGGCCTCCAGGATCGCTCTTTGTTGGTGCGCAAGCGGGAGGACGGCGGCGAAGACATCTTCCCCCTGGAAAATTACGGCGTCAAGATGGTGTCGATGGGCCTGCTGGTGGGGCGGGATCAGCCGGTGATCTGGCGGGGGCCAATGCTCAACGGCGTCATCCGGCAGTTTCTCTATCAGGTGCAGTGGGGGGAGCTGGACTATCTCATCGTGGATATGCCCCCCGGCACCGGCGACGCCCAACTGACCCTGGTGCAGGCGGTGCCCTTGGCCGGCGCCGTGATCGTCACCACACCGCAGTCGGTGGCCCTGCTGGATAGCCGCAAGGGCTTGAACATGTTTCGCCAGTTGGGGGTGCCCATCCTCGGCATTGTCGAGAACATGAGCTACTTCATTCCCCCCGACCTGCCGGATCGCCAGTACGACATCTTTGGCTCAGCAGGCGGAGAGACCACGGCCCGCGAGCTGGGTGTCCCACTGCTGGGGCGGATCCCGTTGGAGATTGCTCTGCGCCAGGGGGGAGATGCGGGCCAGCCCATCGTGGTCGGTCAGCCTGAGTCTGCTTCTGCCCAAGCTCTGCAGCAGATCGCCAAAACCTTGGCCGGCCGCGTCTCCATGCTGGCCTTGGGGGCCGGCTAGAAGCGCTCCGCTTCCACCAACGACACCCCGAAGCTGCGTCCTCCCAAGACAATGCCCTCTTGGGCCTTGCCGCGCACGGTTACGGTGCTGTTCATGGCCGGCAAGCCCTTGTCGGTGATGACCCAGAGGGAGCCGCTGCTGTCTTGGATCTCGTACACACCCTGGCCGAACACCCCTATCTGGTTGACCACGCGACCGCGGACGTACACATTGGTGTAGCGGGAAGGATTTTGTTCGATCTGGGCAATCGGGGTTGTGCCAATGCCCAAGCGCGCCAACGGCCCACATCCTGTCAGGGCTAGGCTGGCACAGAACAAGAGTACCAGGGATCCACCGCGGAACGATTGGCCGAGTTGCCGTTTCATGGGTTGCTTCCCTCACGAGCCCTTGCTCTCACCATAGCAAGCCGGCAGCAGATCCACCGCCAAGCTAGAACTTCTCGCCAATGCCAAAGTGCAGTTGAGGCCGGCCGGCCTCCCCTTGCCCGATGGCGTAGTCGATGCGCAGCGGCCCCAAGGGAGATTGGATGCGGATGCCGGCCCCCAGCCCCAAGCCGCTGCCCGGCTTGTTGCGCACCGCCGCCGGATTGCCGATGACCGCCGCGCCGCTGCCCAGATCGGTGCCGTAGTCGGCGAAGACCACCGCCCCCACCGGGTCGAACAGGGGGAAGCGCAACTCCGCCGTCGCCGTGGCAAAGCTGCGACCGGAGCCGACGCCGCCCTCAAAAAATCCCCGCACCGAGCTGCCCCCGCCGATGGGGAAAGCATCGTAGGGAGCCAAGTCGCCAATCGTGGTGCCCGCCCGCACGTCAAAAGCCAGCACCTGCGGTCGCTCGCTGCGCGTCTCGAACAGCTTGACGGGAATGAACTGGCTGTAGCTGGTCTCGAGGCGGTTGGCGTTGAGGCCGTTCTGGAACAGACGTACTGACTGCTCGGTGAAGAGGCGAAAGACGGATCCCTGGCTGGGGGTGTTGAGGTTGTCGCGAGTGTCGTGGATGAGGCCCAACCGCAGGCTGGTATAGCTGTCTTGGCCGCTTGCGCTGAAGGTAATCGGGTTGCCCAGCACATCAAAGCGAGCCTGCTCGCCTTTGCTGTTTCGGGCTTCCACAAATTGGACGCGGGCACCCAAGCTGGCCCGCCAATTGCCTCCAAGGGGGCGCGAGAAGGTGATGCTGCCGCCCAGCCGGTTGATGCGCACAGGATCCCCGTTGGGCAGGGTCAATCCCTCGTTGAAGACAAAGCTGGAGCTCTGCTGGTTGGCGATGTTGACGTTGTAGGAGGTGGGGATCTCCAGCGTGGCAATGCGCGGGTCGGTGAAGTTCAAATCGAACAGAGTTTCGTTGGTGCCCACCTGCACGTTGAAGCTGGCGCTTTGGTTGTTGCCGCCCAAGTTTTCTTCCGAGACGTTGAGGCCGGCAAAGACCCCTGTGGCCGAGCTGACGCCGATGGTGCCGCTCAAGGTGCCGGTGCGGCGCTCTTCCACGTTCACCACCACCACCACCTTGTTGGGATCCTGGCCAGGGTTGAGCCCAACATTCACATCTTGAAAAAGGTTAAGGTCGAAAACTGCCTGGAGATCCTTCTGGATTTGGTTGCGGTTAAACACATCCCCTGGCTTGGTCTTGAGCTCGCGGGTGATGATGAAGTCGCGGGTTCTGGTGTTGCCTTGAACGCGAATGTCCTCGATCTCCCCTTCGGCAATTTCCAGAGTGAGGGTGCCATCTTCGGAGGAGCGCACGTCGGTCACCTTGGCCAGCACGTAGCCCTTGTCGGCGTACCACTGCTCGATCTCGGCCACTGCCGCTTGCAGCTCGCCAAAGTTGAGCACCCGCCCTTCTTGATCGGCAAAGGCCTTCTTGAGCACCTCCGGATCCAGAACTTTTGCCCCTTCTGTGCGCACGGCTTTGAGGATCGGATTGGGCTTGACCTCAAAGGTAACCCGCACCCCCAGGGGCGTATCGGAGGGCACCGCCCGCACATCGGCAAAAAACCCAGTGGCAAACACAGCATTGATGTCTTCCCGCAGTTGGGAGCGAGTGGAGACCTCGCCGGCCCGCGTGCGAATAGCCTTGTAAACCTGCTCGATCAACTCTGGGTCGTCGGTTCCTTCCACCACCACTTCCGCTACCAAAACTTCTGGCTCGCCAGCGGCTGGGGTAGGTGTAGGGGAGGGTTGGGCGGGGGTATCGCCATTGGTGCGCAGATCCAGGGTGCCGGGCGGGGGAGCTGATTGCGCCCAAGCCGCGGATCGCATCGACAGACCGTTCGCGAAAGCGGTGCGTAGCACTACCCCACAGGCGAACACTGAAGCAAGCCGGAGTCCGAGTTGCTGGGAACGGTTCATAGGGATCCCTCACACACCGCCAAAATCCAAAGAGCTAAGTTGCAGAACTTCTTATTGCCCGGCAGCGGACAATTGCCCTGAATTATATCAACCCCGACCCGGGCAGAGCTGAGCATTGCCGCGAGCCGGATTGCGGGCTTGGGCAGTGTAAACTACCCGACTCCAACCGCTAGGCGGCACGAAGCAGGCTTTCAGTAGCCCCCAAAAGCGCAATCCCCTTGGCACCATCTACATCCTTTCCCCAGCCACAGGCCGAGTTGACATAACGGAGCGGCCCCCAGTCCCCCTTCGCCCCCCGTACACGGGGGGTGTGGGGGGTGGGGAGTCCAGTGCGGGGCTCCTGCGGCTTCTAGCTGAAGTACAAGCAGCAGCCTCTTCTTTACGGCAGGCGCAGGGATCCCTGGCAGCGCTGGCCACAGGCCTGGGGCTCGGCTGCCTCGGCGGACAGGTTGGCTTGGGAGTTGAGGATAAGAATTGTCATGGGGGCGGGGGGCGGTGAGGGGCTGCTGTGCCAACCCCACCTGCCGGCGAAGTGCCGCGTTGGGGCGCTGGGCACAACGAAGACGATGTTTTGTAGGACATTGCCTTGTAGAGGGGTGGCGCTGTTCTGTCTGCTGTCGAGGAGCACTGTTTGCTGCGGGAGGAGTGTCTGGGCCAGAGCGGCTGGAGCGGATCCCAAACTGAGCAGAGCTGCCAGACCAGAAAAGATGAGCTTGCTCGGCAACATCAGCCTTCCTCTCCAAAATGCTGGGACGCCGGCACCTTAGCTAGTTCCATCCAAAAAGCTCTATCGACTTGCCGCAAAAAAAGCTACGCTCTAGAGCAAAATTTCTCCTGGGCACAGAGAGCTTGCAGAAACGCCCTCCTCCTCTCAGGAAGCTGCAAAAAGGTTGTGGGCAAAAATTCTGGACAGCCCAATCGGGGTTGAGGGCAAACAGGCCGACTGGGCTCGAGGGGTTATCCCGGGCAGACAGCCAGACGGGCAAAGCTGAGCAGAACCGCCCTGGGTGCTGCCCCTTTTTCCAGGAGTTCTGAGCCGCCAACCTGCTCTACAGTTAGCCGGCACCAAGGATGCTCCCCGCCATAGCCGCAGCCTCATTCGCATCTGACCTGATCCTGGCGGTCCTGTTCCCGCTCTTGGTTGAGGCGGGCCACCTGGGCTTCCAGCTCTTGAATGCGGTGCAACAACTGCTCGATCGCCCGTCCCACTGGGTCAGGCATGAGGTGGTGATCTAGGTCGATGCCATGGGCGGGGATGCGGCGTTGATGGGGTGGGATGACCGCTCGACCTGGGATCCCGACCACCGTCATGCCGGGGGCCACATCTTGAATCACCACTGCGTTGGCTCCGATGCGGGCTCTAGCACCGATGCGAACCGGCCCCAGGATCTTCGCCCCTGTGCCCACAATCACCCCATCTTCTAGGGTGGGATGCCGTTTACCTTTGGTCCAAGAGGTGCCCCCCAAGGTAACCCCGTGGTAGAGGGTGACGTCATCGCCAATTTCCGCCGTCTCCCCGATCACCACGCCACAACCATGGTCGATGAAAAAGCGCCGTCCAATCCGGGCTGCCGGGTGAATTTCGATCAACGTAAAGGAGCGAGAAATGAAACTGAGCAAGCGGGCCAGAAAAAAGCAGCGCCGTTTCCACAGCCAATGGGCGATGCGGTGCAGGAAGAGAGCATGTACCCCTGGGTAGGTGAGAAGCACCTCCCAGCGGTTGCGCGCCGCCGGATCCCGCTCGAAGACACAGTCGATGTCTTCCCAGAATTGCTGCCAGAACCCCAGTTTTGGCTCCGGCTTGGCAGAAGAGGGAGAATCACTCCCCCCTGTCTCGGGGCTTTCCACCGCCGACGGCAAGGACTTCGTCCCGCTAACACGAGAGGACTCTGTTAGCATGAATGGCCTCCGGTGAGAAACCTCCACTGCTTCCCCTTCTAGCACTTTTTGTTGTCAGCAGGGGGATCCCCCGCCAAGCTCCAGGATGCCTGTTGACGCTTTTCGTCAAAAGCAGATGAAAATGAGATCACGATAGGAGCCGAATTGGCCTGTCCCCTGTTGTCGCTAAACTGGCTGGCTACCATGCTGGATCCCCTTTTGGAAGAGAAAATCCGCAACCAGGTCCGCACGCACAAGGTGCTGATTTACATGAAGGGCACCCCAGAAATGCCCCTGTGTGGGTTTTCCTACGCCGCCGTTCGCATATTGGATAGCTTGGGCTTCCCCTACACGGCAATTAACGTGCTGGAGGATCCTGAGCTTCGCCAAGGGATCAAAGAGTTTTCCAACTGGCCGACCATTCCGCAGATCTATATTGACGGGGAGTTTGTGGGCGGCTGCGACATCCTCCAAGAGATGCACGCCCGCAACGAGTTGCGTCCCCTGGTCGAGGCGGCTTTTGCCAAGGCCGGCACTCAATCTTAAAGGATCCCATGCTCACCTCGAACCGCCTTCGGCAGCTCTTGGCTGAGAAGCTGCAAGCCCTCTACGTCCACGTGGAGGACGAATCACACCGCCATGCCGGCCATGGGGAACGGCAACAGGGATCCGGGGGGCACTACCGCGTGCAGGTGGTGTCGCCTCTGTTTGCCGGCAAAACTTCTCTGCAACGGCATCGCCTGGTGTACGCCGCCCTGGCCGAGGAGATGGGGCAGAGTATCCATGCTTTGGCGTTGCAAACTTACAGCCCGGAAGAGGTGCCGACAGCCGGGATCCCTCACAATTCGATAGCATAGAGGGCGAAATGGCTGCCCCAGCGGGGTAAGGGAGGAAGTATGGCAGCTCTTTTGGCCACCTGGCTGATGTCGGCCTTGAGCGTGATGATTTTGGCCTGGCTTTTGCCCGGGATCCACGTCTCCGGGTTTGGAGGTGCCTTGGTGGCGGCGCTGGCCATTGGGCTAGTCAACAGCTTGGTGAAGCCGTTTCTGCAGTTGATCACCCTGCCGATTACAATCCTGACGCTAGGTTTGTTTTGGCTGATTTTAAACGGCATCTGCTTAGCCATTGCCGACTTTTTGGCCGGGGATGCTTTCAATATCGACAACTTTGGTTGGGCGTTTGTCGGCGCCATCGTGCTCTCCATCGTCAGCGGCTTGGTTCAGCGCGTCTTCGAGCAAGCCAGCTAGGCTTGAATTTCTCGTAAACTACCCGGCTCCGACCGCCCCCCCTACATCCCCCCTTGCGGGAGGGAGAGAGGCTGAGACGAGCTGCCCTCCAATGGAGCCGCCGAATCTCCCCGCGTCAGGATTACCGGTGAGAACTCTGTTCCGCTTGGGCGAGCAGCAGCGGCGCCTACCGTTGGGGTCTACGGCCCGCTAACCCAGGTGGGTCTCCCCAGTCGTTGGCTGGAGCACTCCGCGCCGAGTCATGCGAGGCCGAGTCAGTTCCCCTATGCCCCACGGTACTGGGCAGCTTCAAAGACCAAAACCTTGAACCTGCGTCTTTAGGGCCTACGGCCCGCCAAAGGCGAACCGCGCAGCGGTAGGACGGGGCTTTGGACCCATTTTTTGGGGTAACAAGCTGGAGAAACGGTTCTCAGGCCCGCGCTTTGGGAGTGACCTCTAGGATGGTGGGACGGGATCCCGTTTGGGCCGTCTCTTGAACATGGCTCGCCTTGGCCGTCCCATTGCTGCTAGGGCGGCTTTGCGAGGTGCGCTCCTTTTGGGATCCTGCCGACGGGACAGCTCCCTCAGCCTTCCTGGCCGTGGTGCTGGCTTTTGCCTGCGCCTTGCCGGTTGAGCGACCCTTCCCTTTGGCGGAGGAACCTTCTTTTTCCGCCAGCAACTCCAGTGCCATCTCCAGCGTCACGGCTTCCGGGGAGAGATCTTTGGGCAGTGAGGCGTTTACCTTGCCGTGCTTGACATACAGACCATAGGGGCCGTCGTGCAAGGTGACCGGCTCGCCATCCTCAGGATGGGATCCCAGCTCGCGCAGGGGCTTGGCCGAGCCGCGCCCACGGCCTTTTTTGGGCTGGGCCAGCAGCTCTAGCGCCCGCTCTAGGCTGATGGTCAGCACATCCTCATCGGCAGGCAGCGAGCGGAAATCCCCGTCGCAGACCACGTAGGGGCCGAAGCGGCCAATACCGGCCTGCACCTTTTTCCCCGATTCCGGGTGCTCCCCCAACGTGCGGGGCAGGCTGAGCAGCCCCAGGGCAATCTCAGGGGTGACCTGCTCCGGCTTCAGCCCTTTGGGCAGGGAGGTGCGCTTGGGCTTTTTGTTCTCCTCCGACACCTCTCCCAACTGCACATAGGGGCCGTAGGGACCCTGGGGAATTACGTAGACCGGCTCTTGGGTTTCCGGGTGGAAGGCGATGGGCTTGGGACCTTCCTGCTTGCGCCGGATGAGCTCCTCGATGTGTTCGGCGCTGAGATCGGCGGGGGGAATATCCTCCGGCAGGTTGGCGCGCACCTCTCCTGATTCAGTCTCTACCGACACATAGGGGCCGTAGGGGCCGATGCCGATCTTGACGGGCAGGTTCTCCAGGTAAATGGAGCGGGCCAGGCCGGAGTCGATTTCCAACTCGCGCGCCTTCACCTGGCCTTCTAGGCCCTGCTCGCCCAGGAAGAAATGGCGCAAGTAGGGCAACCAGTCTGCCTGGCCAGAAGCGATGTCATCGAGGGTTTGCTCCATCTCGGCAGTGAAGCGGGTGTTCACCAGGTTGGGAAAGTATTTTTCCAGCAGCTCGGTCACCGCAAAGGCGGTGTAGGTGGGCACGAGGGCGTTCCCCATCGACCTGACGTAGCCGCGGCTCATGATGGTGTTCAGGATGGTGGCGTAGGTGCTGGGGCGGCCAATGCCCTCGCTTTCCAACACCTTGACCAAGGATGCTTCCGTATAGCGAGGCGGCGGCTGGGTTTCGTGGCCCACCGGCTCCAACTGCAGGCAGCTCAAGGGATCCCCCTGCCGCAACAGGGGCAGATGCACTTCCCGATCTTCCAAAGCCGCCTCTGGGTCGTCGGATCCCTCCACATAGGCGCGGAAAAAGCCGGGAAAATCGATGCGCTTGCCGCTGGCCCGGAACACCGCATCGTCTACGGCGATGAGTACGATGGTGTGGGTCTGCCGCGCCTCAGCCATTTGGCTGGCGACGGTGCGCTTCCAGATCAGGTCGTAGAGGGCCAGCTCCTGGCCGGAGAGGGGGGTTTGGCTGGGCAGGCGAAACTCTGATCCAGCAGGACGAATGGCCTCGTGGGCTTCTTGCGCCGCTTTGGTTTTGGTGGTGTACTGACGGGGCTCGGGGCTGAGATATTCTCTGCCGTACATCGACTCCACGCAGGCGCGGGCAGCGCGGATGGCCTGCTCCGACAGGTGGACCGAATCGGTGCGCATGTAGGTGATGTAGCCCTCTTCGTAGAGCTTTTGGGCAATGCGCATCGTCTGCTGGGCCGACAGGTGCAGCTTGCGGTTGGCCTCCTGCTGCAGGGTGGAGGTGGTAAAGGGAGGGGCAGGTTTGCGGGTGGAGGGGCGCTCTTCCACAGAGCTGACGATCCAGGCTTTTCCCAGCAAGCGATCCCGCAGGGCCTCGGCCTGGGCCTGATCCAACAACACCACATCCCGCCCGGCAATGAGCTGGCCGGTGCTGGGATCGAAGTCTTGCCCATTGGCCAGGCGTTTGCCACCCAAGCTCACCAGCTCTGCTGGAAAGACAGCCTGCTGGCCGGCGACGGTCGTTTTGGGCTGCAGCTCCGCTTTGAGATCCCAGTAGGAGGCTTTTCTGAAGGCGCGCCGCTCCCGCTCTCGATCCACCAAAAGCTTGACCGCCACCGACTGCACCCGCCCTGCCGAGAGTTTGGGGGCAATTTTTTTCCACAGCAGCGGCGACAGGGTATAGCCCACCAGGCGATCCAAGATGCGGCGGGTCTCCTGGGCACGCACCAGTTGTTCATCCACCTCACGGCAGTTTTGCAGCGCCTCCTGAATGGCCTCGCGGGTAATCTCGTGGAACACCATGCGGCGGGTGGGCACCTTGGGCTGCAGCACCTGTTGCAGGTGCCAACTGATACTTTCCCCCTCCCGGTCTTCGTCAGTGGCCAGAATTAGCTCGTCGGCTTTCTTAAGCGCCTCCTTCAGCTGTTTGACTACCTTTCTTTTGTCCTTGGGGATCACGTAGAGAGGCTCGAAGTTGGCGTGGACATTGACCCCGAGACGGCTCCACTCTTCTCCCTTCACCTCTTCGGGAA
>NZ_JANSHG010000017.1:0-23970 GCF_047461555.1 Synechococcus sp. WC101 | reverse complement strand
GCTCCGCCGCCACCTTTGCCGAGGGAAGCGAGGGCGAGCTGCTTGCCCTGGTGGGCAGCTCCGGCTGGGTGGAGATCGCGCAAAACCGGGGCAACGCCAGCCGCACCTTGGATTTCAAAGTAGGGGACGAGGTGCGCGTGCAGTGGGATAGCTAGCCGAACTCCCTCCCCCCTGCCCCCTCTCGCTTGGGGAGAAGGGAGACTAGGCAGGCTGGCTTTCCACCGTTAAAGTTTCCGGCTCAGCTGCGGAAGTTGAGGTTCCTATCTGAACTTTGACCGCCCGCACGGCATCGGCCTTGGGCAGGGTGAGGGTGAGAATGCCATCCCGGTAGATGGCCGAGACTTTTTCCGGCTGAATGCTTTTGGCTAGCTTGAGGGTGCGTTGAAAAGGCTGAGGCTCCACCTCTTGGTAGCGTAATTCAGCACCTTCAGGGCCTTGAAGCTGGATCTCACCGCTGATGGAGAGCTGCTGGGCTGTGGCCTCGATGTGGAAGCGTTCCCGATTGGCCCCCGGCGCCCACAACTGGACGATGTAGGCTTCGCCGCTCTCCCAAACCTGTAATGGCGTGGGGAAGAAAGTGCGAGGGTGCTCTCCAGAGCTCTGCTGCCTCGGGAAGTCAAGGGTGCTTTGCTGCACGCGCACATCGAGGATGGGGGTGAAGTAAACCAATTGCATAGCCGCTCCTTGGGTAGTAGGGTGGACAATTCTTGAAAAACGGGTCAACAGGGGTAACAACCGGATCCCACCGTTCTACAGAACTCCCCCCACGTCGGAAAAAGCTGTATTGAGACGAGATGGGATCCAAACCCCGTTCTGCTTCAATGATCCAAGACCGCTGTTGCCAGCAGGGAGGGCAAACCGATCCAGCTAGGGGAGGATCCCATCACCTTTCTCCAAAGTTCACTTTGGACAACCTCATCTAGAGCCAGCGGGATCCCTGTCGCAACCTTTTCTCTGCCGGTTCGATCGGCTTCTGCTGAGAATGCTGCCGCCAGACAGCTTGACAGAGGCATGGGCGTTAGGGCCGCGCGGTAACAGCCTGGATTCTCTAACAGTTCAGCACAGTTTATCAAAGCTTAAAAGTCTAACTCTAGCTTCAATTGAAGTTGTTTGGTTAGTCTCTCAGTTTGGTAGCAAGTTTTGAGAGAGACCTGACAGACAAGGCAGGCCGCCTCTAAGATGGCCTTCAAACCAGGACAGCTTGAGCAGTGGGATCCCATGTACGTGTATTGCCCAGAAGAAGTTTTGGAGGCAGGAGCGCCATACAACCTTGAGGAGCTGATAGAACGGCTGGAGCAGGGGGATCGCACCCTTTTAAGCCGGTTGTTCGACGTTCGCTACCCCTACTGGAAACGCAACCTCCGGCGCAACGTTCGCTTGGTGGCTGATCTGCGCTATCTGGGAGAGGTGCCGGTTTTGGTCTTGTTTGGCCTTTGGGGGAGAGGCAGCCACGAGTACCGAGAGTTCCTGGAGCGGCGGCAGGATCCCAGCTATCAAGAGCGGGTGAGGAACTGGGTGTCTGACGATCAGCTACAGGCATGGCTGGCACAAAGGCAAGCGGAAAATGAACAAGAAGAAGCGCGGCAAAACCAGCTCCTCCCTCTGCCCAACGAACTGTACGATTGGACACAGTTTTTAAATACTCCCAACCGCCAGGAGCGGCTTGTGTTGGAAAGCGGGGAATGGGTTCGGCAAGTGCAAGCCCTTTCTCTAGAACAGCGGCGCCAAGTGTATCGGGCGGTAGAGCAATTCATTGGCGATGAGAAAGGGAATCTCTACTGGAAACTACCACTGTTTTATCCAGAAACTGAGGTTAGGTGCTGGCGGGAAGGCTCGATACATCTGGCTATCAGCCTGGTGCAGGTATGTGAGCAGGAAAAAGTCTTATCTCCATTTTTAATTGGAGTTTACGACCACGCTCCGGAGCAGAGAGAGCGGTTTGACCTGGGGCGCCGAACTTGCCTATTTGGGAGGGGGGCCGATCAGCCGGATATTCTCCAACACCCACAATCTTTAGAGATTTGGAAGCGATATGCCCGCCGCGCCTACCCCGACTACATGGTTGCAGATGAAAACGTCTGGCTGGAAATCCAGGAGACTACAGAGGGGAACTTAGCTTTGTCGATGGAGGAAGAAGAAATTCTCCAAAGCACCTCTATGCCTCTACTAATCAACGGGCGAGCTGGGAGCGGCAAATCTCTGATGTTGTATTACCGTTTTGCTGATTACTGCAGCCATTACCTGAAGGATTCAAGCAAAGGAAGCTTTCAGTACCGTCCTCTCTTTTTAACCTATAGCCCGAGTCTAGTACAGCAAGCCCGCAGCAAGGTAAGTACAATTTTGCGGGTCAACCATCGTTACCGAGAGAGAGGCAGTGACTTCTCAGAAGGGGAAATTGAGCGATGTCAAGCTTTCTTTAGCACCTTCCAGGACTACCTGTTAAGCTGCCTTCCACCAGAGAGACAAGAACGCTATCAACCGGAGCGATATGTCAATTTTTATCGATTCCGGAGCTGGTACCGCGGCCGCAGTGATGTAGAATTAGCTTGGCATACGATTCGTACTCTGATCAAGGGCTATGGAGTAAGCGACTACTTGGATCCAGATTGCTATCGGGAATTGCCTCAAGCCGACCGCACTGTAAATGTAGAAGTCTTTGATCGAATATACGAGCAAGTTTGGCCGGGTTATCAAGAACGAACTACCTACGGAAGCTACTGGGACGATCAAGATTTGGCTAGGGATGTGTTACAGAATGGTTTTCTTAGATCAATTCACCCAGTCATTTTCTGTGATGAGGTTCAAGACTTTACCCAGCTTGAACTGAATATTGTTTTCTGCTTGTCCCCCTGGGGAAAATATAAGTTGGATTGGGCTATCGAGCGTTTACCTTATGCTTTTGCTGGGGATCCTCTGCAAACTATCAATCCTACAGGATTTCGTTGGGGTGCCCTGAGGAGGTATCTCTACGAGCATATCCATGCTTACTTGTTGCCCGGCCATTCTCTCGAGATTCCAAGTCCCCGGGAGTTAAAAAATAATTACCGCTGTAGCCCTCAGATTACTCGTTTTAGCAACCTTATCAACTTGTGGCGGCGAGTTCTTAGCAATGATCGGGGGATTTGCCCACAGCAGCCTTGGCGTTTTCAGGAACCGGGGAGGCCAGCTCAAAAGTTTGTACTGGATGGCCAAGACAAGAACTTAACTCAACATGAGCTGAGGAGTATGCTCAGGAACAGCACGGGTACAGTTTGCATCCTGCCTTGTTCTATAGGAGAGGAGCTGGACTACGTGCGCCAAGATCCCGACCTCCAGAGGGTTTTTGCCGAAGAGCTGGAGCAAAATCTCAAGCCGGCGCTGCTGCAGACTGTTACCGCTGTCAAGGGCATGGAGTTCAAAAAGATCATTCTCTACAAGTTTGGCGACTGCTATCGACAAAACTTTAGCCGAAGGCTTAACTACTACGCTCAAGAAGCTGCAGAGAAGGTATCCCTGCAACTACATTATTTTCTCAACCAGCTATACGTTGGTATTACCCGCCCCATCGAAGCCTTAGCTGTTGTGGATACTGCAGCCGGCTGGCGGGAATTCTGGGATCCTGCCTTGGAGATTGACTTTTGGCTCAATCACTCTCATTTGCAGCCCGATCGATCCCAATGGCAAACGTATCCGCCTGTACTGGCCGGCTTCGCTCAAGGCACTGGCATCCAATACTGGACGGATAAAAACTTACAGGATGTGCTGGACTTGGCTCTTGGGTTTCTTAGGCAAGGGGTAGAGGAGGGAAATCCTGAGCTCTTGGAAGATGCGCGCGCCTTTGCTCGGCAGGCAGGCAACCAGAAATTAGAACAGGAATGCCAAGCTTGGATCCTCAAGCTGCAGAGGGATTACGTTTCTGCAGGCCGTCAGTTTTTAAGCTTGGAAAGATCCGCCCTACCCAATAGAAATCTCATCCGAGAAGCCTGGGAGTGCTTTTGGAAGGCAAAAGCTTGGTCAGAGTTGCAGCAGCATCGTTCTACTCACTTTGCCAGGTGCTCCGAGATCCCTAACTACGGTCCTCTGGTGGATTTGATGGTGGTAACCCAAAGCAGCTCTGCCAAGTCCATGGAGCGCTTTCGACAGATAGTTCGAGTGCGAGATTGGTTGAGCGTTGAGGTCAGCCCGAAGCATTCGGATCTGACTTGGAAGGTTTGTGTGGAGAAGTTTTTGGCGGAGCTGGAGGAAGTTTTCGATAACCTAGGGACTTTTTGTCCTAAGCCGGAGGATCGTGAACTTTTTTGGCAAGAGACTCTTGAGGCTTTGAGGGAGCGTTTGGCCTTTCTTGGCCAGCGGCAGCCGTTCGCAGGGCAATATCACAAGATTCTCGGCATCTGTTATTTCCAGCAACAAAAACTTGAGGAGGCAGTTGCCATTTGGGATCAAGGTGGCCAAACGGAGCATTCCCGCTACTACCGAGCCAAGATCCAATTGGAGAAGCCGCCTGGCCAGGTGAGGTGGCTATCCAAAGACCGGCAGGACGCAGCAGTGGTGAGCAAATGGCAGGAGGCGGGACGTCCCCTCGCGGGCGAGTGGGAGGAGTACATCAACGACGTCATTCTCAGCCTGGAGCGCTTGAAAGAGTGGCCGCTGCTGCTGCGAATCCTGATCCGGCGCCGCGAGTGGTGCAGGCTTTGGGAAGTGGTTCAGGCCCACCCACAGGCGTGGCAGCGCGGACATGACTACGAGTTGGTGGCCAGCATGGCTCGAGACATGGAAACCAACTGGGATGAGCTGAGGTGGAAGCTCCCTGGACTGCGGGATTTTCTGCAGGAAGTGGTAAGCAGTGTGCGCGGGGAGCACGCTTGGTGGCTGCAGCCGCTGGAGGTGGGCCTAGCCTACGAGCGACTGGGCTGCTACCGAGATGCGCTCAGGTTTTATGAGCGCTTTGCTGAAAACAGAATCGGTAGAATCCCAAGATGGCAACGCTCTCAGATTCGGCAGCGCTGGCTTTTGGTTCACAAGAAGTACAGAGATTCTCTGCAGGCGGAGGGACGACCGACCGATCTTTTGGCGGAGGAGTTTAGCCGCGCTCAAGAGCGCTGGCGTGAGCAACTGCCCCAGGCAGAGCCCGAGCTGGAGGAATGGGATCCCTGGCCACATGACTTCGTGGAGCACCCCAGCCCTGTTCAAAGTTGGCTGCTGCAGCGGGAGCAAACTGAAGCTCAGAGACTGCAAGTGGCAATCCGCAAGGAACTGAAGCGGCTCAACGAGAGGCAGCTCCAGCAAGTTCATAGCCTGATTCAGCGATTGCTCGGCCCAGGTTGAGAAGGAGTTGGAAGTAGAGCCAACTACCGCAAGATCTGCCGCAGCCGCTCCAGGGCGCGTTGGTTTTCTTCAGGGGTGCCCACCGTTAGGCGCAGCCCGCCGCCGGTACAGCGCACACAAGTTCCCAGCTCTTGCCAGGCCCGCTGCAGATCCTGGGGATCCCATCCTGCCACCCGGAAGTAGAGAAAATTGGCCTGGCTGGGCCACACCCGCACCCCCGGCAGTTCCTGCAGGGCTTGGTAGAGGGCATCTCGTTCCTGACGGATGAGGGGTAGGTCGGCCAAAAACTCCTCGGCATGTTCCAGGGCGATCTGAACGGCCCACTGGGAGATGGCCGAGAGATTGTAGGGCAGGCGGATGGAGTCCAGCACCTGGATAAGCTGCGGATGGCCGATGGCATAGCCCACCCGGTGAGCTGCCAGGCGAAAGGCTTTGGAGAAGGTGCGCAAGATAACCCAGTTGGGGTGCTCCGCCAGCTTGGGCAGGGCCGTGTGCTGGCTGAACTCAAAATAGGCCTCATCGAGGATCACCAAAATCTCGGCGGGCAACCCTTCAACCCACTCCCACTCAGCGGTGCTCAGGCCATTGCCGGTGGGCGAATTGGGATCTACCAAGCACACCACCCGCACCCGCTGCTCCGCTACGGCCTGTTGACACCGCCCCAGATCCAGAGCAAACGTCTCGGGATGGCGGGGCACCCGCACCACCGGGATCCCCAGGCTCTGGGCTAGGATGGCGTACATGGAAAAGGTGGGCTCTGCAACCAAAACGCTGCCCCGCTCGCCCACACAGGTGGCGATGAGCAGGGAGCGGATTAGCTCGTCGGAACCGTTGCCCAGGCTAATCTGGGCCGGATCTGCCCCGGCATAGGCGGCGATGGCCTGCTTGAGGCCCTGGTGATGAGCATCGGGGTAGCGGTTGCTCGGGATCCCTTTTTCCCAGAGGAGGGAGAGTTTCTGCTTGAAGCCCACCGGCCAATCCCAGGGAAACTCGTTTGCATCCAACTTGTCGGCAGCTTGGGGCGGCACGGCATCATAGGGCTTGAGGTGAAGCAAATCCGGGCGCAGATACCGCAAGGCACACATCTCCCTACCCTAACGGAGCAAGGTACCTATAATAGCAGGGCTGACCCGCTTGCCGATGTAGGCTACAGTGTTCCTAACAGGTACGGGGCTGACGGGGCTCGAACCCGCAACTTCCGCCGTGACAGGGCGGTGCTCTAACCAATTGAACTACAGCCCCAGGAGCTGCGAATACCTATTCTGAACTTAGATGAGGATGGTTGTCAATCATGGTATCTAGTCTGGCGGCCCAGGCAGCAACGCTGGTAGAGGAGGCCCCGCAGAACGGGATCCCGACAGCGGCGATGCAGCAGGTGGCGGAGGTGCTCACCCAGGTGGCCCAACACCTGGATCACCTGCAGTACACCACCTTGCGCTACCCCGATGGTGGCTGGCTGACGGTGCGGGTGGTGGAAAGCTCCGCCGGGGCGGACTCCCCCCCAGAACCCGAGCCCCCCGGCCATCTGTGGATCCCGGCCTTTGGCCACCTGGAAGATGCCCAAGCCACGCTGGCGGAACTTCGGCAGCAAGCGCCGGACTTAGAGGCCACCTCCTTTGGGGTTTTGGAGCTGCTGTTTTTGGCCCTGGGCCTTTCCCGCGCCGAAGGCATCGTCTTTTACGACCAGGCAGGGGATCGGCGGCAAGGGAAAGCCGTGGCCTGCCGACCTCTGGCGGAGCAGGTGAGCCAGGCCCTCCGCAGAGGCCTTCCTCCCATAGCCTAAGGCGGGAACGGATCTGCTCTAGCTCAAGATGGCACCCTGGCGGCGGGCGAACTCCCGCAGCTTCCTATCCATCTGTGCCCCTCGCAGATCCGCTTTGTAAAAGCTGGTGAAGCGCTTGCCCTTTTCTTCGGCTTGGCGTGGCAGGGAAGTTCTGCCGCCTGCAGACCAGAGCACCGACCCGGCTACCACCAAAGCCATCCCAGCCGCCCCCAAGGCATAAACCACATTGCGCGTGGCGAGATGGACGAGCAAAAACGCCAGGCTCCCGGCTCCCAAGAGCCCTCCCAGGCCTGCTAGGATCTCGCCTAAGGTTTTGGCCGAGCCGAGGAGCCGGCTCAAAAAGCGCAGCCAGCGGGGTTGCGGTGTGTTGAAGCGGATCCCGCGCAGATCGGCTCCCTGCAGGTTGGCCCCCGAAAAATCGGCCCCCCGCAGGTCGGCGCAGCGCAAGTCGTAACCGGCTAAGTTCTGGTTGGCAAAAGACTTGCCCCGCAGATCCGCCCCCGCCAAAGACGGGATGCGCGGCGGGGTGGCTGGCTTGATCTGCCCGCCGCCGGTGATGCGGCTGGCTTGGCCCAGTTGGGTAAAACCGGTGGTGCTCCCCCAGCCGGTGGGAACCGATCCCAGGGGCAGCATGTCTCCCGCGCCGGGCCGAGGGAGCGGCGTAGGCGAGAACCCATCTGTTCGGGCAGGGGGGGGAGAGGTTGAACGGCGTCTGGTCCAATGGTCGGAGATCAGCAACGGGCTGGAGCCGGCAGTCAAGGGAGAAGGGGGCAAGATGACCGGCGAGGAAGGCGGGCCCTCCTGCACCGGGATCCCTTGCAGAGCCCGCAACGCCTCGGTAGCCGTGGCAAAGCGCTGGCTGATAACCGGGTGCAGCATGCGGCGCAAAATGGCGTCGAACTCGGGGCTGAGCTGCAGGCGATCCGACCAATCCCATTGGCCCGTGTTGTGGTCGTAAAACTTGGCCGGCGACTCCAGGGTCATCAAGTTGAGGCAGGTGGCGGCCAGCGCGTAGAGATCGCTGGCGGGGCCTACCGCCTGGCCGGCCATCTGCTCCGGCGGAGAAAAGCCCAGGGAGCGAATGGCCGTTCCCTCCTCCGACAACGTGTGGCCTGGCCCAAGCTGCTTCACCGCCCCAAAGTCGATTAGCACCAGGCGGCCATCTTCTTTGCGGCGAATCAGGTTGGCCGGCTTGATGTCGCGGTGGACGGTGTTGTGGCTGTGGACATAGCTGAGGATGAGCAGCACCTCCTGCATCACCTGCCGAGCCTGTTCTTCGGAAAAAGGCCCGTTGCGCCGCATCTCCTGGGCAAGCGTGATCCCCTCAATAAACTCCTGCACCAAGTAGAATTTGCCGCCTTCTTGGAAGTGGGCGTAGAGCTTGGGGATTTGCGAGTGCTCCCCCAGGCGCTCCAACACCTCGGCCTCGCGGTTAAACAGTTCCTCCGCCAGCCTGGCCAGTTGGGGCGAATTTTCAGCCGGGCGCAACTGCTTGATCACCCGCCAGGGCTTGGAGGGCATGTCCTCATCGCGGGCCAAGAAGGTGGCGCCAAATCCCCCCTGCCCCAGACGCTTGAAGGCGCGATAGCGATTGCGCAGCAGCAGCGGCTGCCCGCAGAAGGCACAGGTGGAGGCAGCCGGGGGATTTTCCGGCCGCAGACAGTCCGGATTGAGGCAGTAGCAGTTGGGCATATCATTCAGGCGCTACCGGCTGACGTCTAGGTAACCGAGACGGGGCCGATGGGCGGGCAAGCAAGTTGCCAGAGATACATCTAGCCTAGACCAAGGAGAGAAAAATCTTGCGCATCCGCCTCGAACAGGCTGATCCTAGCGTTTGCCCACTTGGGCTCAATCAGAGAAATCGCTTAGATTGTGTCGCTTTGGGGAGCGACACTGGCCCCATCCGAGAGCGGGAGTTCAACTGCCCCAGAGCCAAAAAACCTAGAATTGATCAATACAGTTACCCTTTGCCTTGGCCATGTCTCCATCCTTCTCCGGTGCCGCCATCCGGCAGGCTTTTCTGGATTTCTACGCCCAGCGGGGCCATCAGGTATTGCCCAGCGCCTCCTTGGTGCCGGAGGATCCGACAGTGCTGCTGACCATCGCCGGCATGCTGCCCTTCAAGCCGATTTTCCTCGGCCATCAGGATCCACAGTACCCACGGGTCACGACTGCCCAGAAATGCGTGCGCACCAACGACATCGAGAACGTGGGACGGACGGCCCGCCACCACACGTTTTTTGAGATGCTGGGCAACTTCAGCTTTGGCGACTACTTCAAAAAAGAAGCCATCACCTGGGCCTGGGAGCTGGTGACAGAGGTGTTTGGCCTGCCGCCGGAGCGCCTGGTGGTGAGCGTCTTTCGAGAAGATGAGGAGGCCTTTGCCCTCTGGCGCGATGCGATCGGGATCCCACCCCACCGCATCCGGCGCATGGGGGAGGAGGACAACTTCTGGGCTGCCGGCCCCACCGGCCCCTGTGGCCCTTGCTCGGAGATCTACTACGACTTCAAGCCGGAGCTGGGGGATGAGCAGATCGACCTAGGGGACGACTCTCGCTTTTTGGAGATCTACAACCTGGTGTTCATGGAGCTGAACCGGGACAGCGAGGGCCGCCTCACTCCCTTGGCCAGGCAAAACATCGACACCGGCCTGGGACTGGAGCGGCTGGCTCAGGTGCTGCAGGGAGTCCCCAACAACTATGAGACCGATTTGATCTTCCCTATTGTGCAGAAGGCGGCCGAGATTGCCCGGGTGGACTACTTCCAGGCCAGCCCCGAGCAGAAAGTCTCCCTCAAGGTAATTGGGGATCACGCGCGGGCGGTGATGCATCTCATTGCCGATGGGGTGATCCCCTCCAACGTGGACCGGGGCTATGTGCTGCGGCGGCTGATCCGGCGGATGGTGCGCCACGGGCGCCTCTTGGGGATCGGCGAGCCCTTTACCCTGCCGGTGGTGGAGACGGCCATCCAGTTGGCGGAGGCCGCCTATCCGGAGGTGCGGGAGCGGGAGGCGGTGATCAAGGCCGAGCTGCAGCGGGAAGAGGAGCAGTTTCTCAAGACCCTGGAGCGGGGGGAACGGCTGCTGTTTGATCTGTTTGCCAACGTCACGGCCAGTGGCGCGCCCAAGCAGATCTCGGGTGCCGACGCCTTCAAGCTCTTCGACACCTACGGCTTCCCGTTGGAGCTGACCCAGGAAATTGCCCAGGAGCGCGGCTTTAGCGTGGATGTGCAGGGCTTCGAGCAAGAGATGGAAAAACAGCGGCAGCGGGCCCGCGCCGCCCACCAAACCCTCGACGTCACGGCCCAGGGATCCCTGGACGAGCTGGCCGAGTTTTTAATCGAGACGGAGTTTTTGGGCTACAGCCAGTCTTCTGCCCGCGGCGTGGTGGAGGCCCTGCTGGTGGAAGGGAAGTCGGTGCCCCAGGTAGAGGCCGGGCAGTCGGTGCAGGTGGTTTTGGATCGCACGCCTTTTTATGCGGAGTCCGGGGGCCAAATCGGGGATCGCGGCTACCTGGCCGGCGACGGAGTGTTGGTGCGGGTGGAGGATGTGCAGAAGCGGGGGGATCTGTTTGTCCACTTTGGCCGGGTAGAACGGGGGATCCTGCGGGTGGGGGATCCGGTGCAGGCCCAGATTGACCTGGCCTGCCGGCGGCGCGCCCAGGCCCACCACACAGCCACCCACCTGCTGCAGGCAGCCCTGAAAAAGGTTGTCGATCCCTCTATTAGCCAGGCGGGATCTCTAGTGGCTTTTGACCGGCTGCGTTTCGACTTTACCCTCTCGCGTCCCCTCACCTCCGAAGAGCTGCAGCAGGTTGAGGATCTGGTCAACACCTGGATTGCCGAGGCCCATCCTGCGCAAGTCTCCATCATGCCCCTGGCAGAGGCCAAGGTCAGGGGGGCAATAGCCATGTTCGGGGAAAAATACGGCGCCGAGGTACGGGTGGTTGACTTTCCGGGGGTGTCAATGGAGCTCTGTGGCGGCACCCACGTCAGCAACACTGCCGAGATCGGCCTGTTCAAGATCATCTCCGAGAGTGGCGTAGCGGCCGGGATCCGCCGCATCGAGGCGGTAGCTGGGCCGGCGGTGCTGGAGTACTTGAACGAGCGCGACAGGGTGGTGCGGGAGCTGAGCGCCCAATTCAAGGCCAAGCCCCAGGAGATCCCGGAGCGGGTGGCGGCTTTGCAGGCGGAGCTGAAGGCCGCCCAGAGGGCGCTCGAGGAGGCGCGCAGCCAATTGGCCTTGCTGCAGGCAGAGCGGCTCCTGCCCCAGGCTGTAGCTGTTGGCAATCTGCAGATCTTGGCGACGGAACTGGGATCCACTCCCCCCGAGGCGCTGAAAACTGCTGCCGAACATCTGCTCCACAAACTGGGAGAAGGGGCAGTGGTGCTGGGATCGGTGCCGGAAGCTGGCAAGGTCAGCCTGGTTGCGGCTTTTAGCCCGGCGGTGCAGAAACTTGGTCTCAAAGCGGGCTCCTTTATCGGCGAGATCGCCAAGCTGACAGGCGGCGGTGGCGGTGGGCGGCCCAACCTGGCCCAGGCCGGCGGCAAACAGCCAGAGAAACTGGCCCAAGCCCTGCAGGTGGCCCAGGAGCGGCTACAGGCAGAGCTGTCTTCAGGCTTGGGCAGTTAGGAGCTGCCGCCTTACCCCATAATGAAAGCCGGGGATTTTCCGCGCCAGCCATGACGCCCAACAGCTTGTCCAGTGCCATCGATCTCAGCCAAAAGCGCATCTTGCTTACCGGAGGGAGCGGCTTTTTGGGCAAACACGTCCTGCAGCAGTTGCAACTCCTGGGGGTCAAGCCGGAGCAGGTGCGGATCCCACGCTCCCGCACCCACGACCTGCGCCGCTGGGAGGTCTGCCAAGAGGTGGTGCAGGGACAAGATGTCGTCATCCATTTGGCGGCCCATGTGGGCGGCATCGGCCTCAACCAGGCCAAGCCGGCGGAGCTCTTCTACGACAACCTGATCATGGGATCCCAGCTCATCCACGCCGCCTACCTGGCGGGGGTGGAGAAGTTTGTCTGCGTGGGCACCATCTGCGCCTATCCCAAGTTCACCCCCGTCCCCTTCAAGGAAGAAGATCTCTGGAACGGCTACCCGGAGGAGACCAACGCCCCCTACGGCATCGCCAAGAAAGCCCTGCTGGTGCAACTGCAGGCCTACCGGCAGCAGTACGGCTTCAACGGCATCTACCTCCTGCCGGTAAACCTCTACGGCCCCATGGACAACTTCGATCCGGAAAGCTCCCACGTGATCCCGGCCTTGATCCGCAAGGTGCATGAAGCCCAGCAGCGGGGCCAGAACTACGTCGAGGTGTGGGGAGATGGCAGCCCCACCCGCGAGTTTTTCTACGCCGAAGATGCGGCTCGGGGAATTCTCCTGGCCACCCAGCTCTACAACAGCCCTGAGCCACTCAATTTGGGCACCGGCGAGGAGATCTCCATTCGGGATCTCATCGCCCTCATCTGCGAGCTGATGGAGTTTCGGGGCGAGATCCGCTGGCAAACCGACAGGCCCAACGGCCAGCCGCGCCGCTGCTTGGACGTCTCCAAAGCCCGCGAGAGGATAGGTTTTGTGGCCAAGGTGAGCCTGCGGGAGGGGCTGCAGCGCACCATCGAGTGGTACCGCCGCCACGCCCCGGCAAACTAGGCAACAACCTGGCTCTCCAGGCGGCCATCCTCCATGTGCAACACCCGGTCGGCAATGTCGAGGATGCGGTTGTCGTGGGTCACCATGAGGATGGTGCAGCCCTGCTCTCGCGCCAACTTCTCCATCAGGGTCACCACCTCGCGGCCCGACTTGCTGTCCAGGGCTGCGGTCGGCTCGTCGGCCAGCACCAACTTGGGGTGGCTGACCAGGGCCCGCGCGATGGCTACCCGCTGCTTCTGCCCTCCCGAAAGCTGCTCCGGGTAGTAGTGGACGCGATCCCCCAAACCCACAGCCGCCAGCATCGCTTCTGCCTGCTGCTGCACCTGTTGAGGAGAAAGGCCGTTGTGCAGCTCCAGGGCCATGCGCACATTTTGGGCCGCCGTCAGGGAGCGCAGCAGGTTGTGGGCCTGGAAGATGTACCCCACCTGGCGGCGGATCTGGATGAGGGTGTTGGGCTTAGCGCCCCGCAGCTCCTGCCCCAACACCCGCAGGCTGCCCTCTTGCACCGAGCGCAAAGCTCCCAGGAGCGTGAGCAGCGTGGTCTTGCCGGAGCCAGAGGGGCCGGTCAACAACACGATCTCCCCCGGCTGCAAAACGAAGTTGATGTCAAAAAGCACTTGCTTGCGCAGGGATCCCTCGCCAAAGTAGTGGTTCACCCCTTCGGCTTTGACCACCGGCTCAACGGCATGTTGGGTGGAAGCGAGGGCAGCTTGATCGAGAAGGGAAGGCAGCATAGGGAGCTCAAAATCTCAAACAACTTGGGTTGACAATTCAATTCAGTAACCGCTTGGGCCATCATCGGAACCGCCGCGATTGAACCATCCAGAAGCCTATTGAAGGGATCCCAGAAGTCTTTGGGCAGTTGATCAAGCTATTCAACAATCCATCTGCCTCCTCCATTCTTGCCAAAACTTAGAAAATGTCGGCGGGATCGGCTGCCCGCAGCCGCCGCACGGCAATGGCCCCCGAGATAAAGCACATGCTCACTGCCAGCAGCAGCACCAACACCGCCCGGTTGAAGGTCATGGCGATCGGCAGCAACGTAGCATTGGCCGTCAAATCGTAGAGCAAAACTGCCAGGGCAAAAGCTGGAATATACCCCAAGCCGGCCAGCAAAATAGCTTCTTGAAACACCACCCCCAACAGGTAAGTATCCGTGTAGCCCATGGCCTTGAGGGTGGCATATTCCGCCAGGTGATCGGATACATCGGTGTAGAGGATCTGATAGACAATCACAATGCCGACGATGAAGCCCATGGCCACCCCCAGGCCGAAAATAAAGCCGATGGCCGTGCCCTCCTCCCAGTAGCTTTGCTCCATATCGATAAACTCTGCCCGCGACAGCACCCGCACATCTTCCGGCAGCAAGGCCCGCATCTGCTGCACCAACGGCTGGGGATCCACTCCCGGCTGCAGCTGCACTACGCCGATATCCACCAGGCCGCGCTCCCGCTGGGGAAAGATGCGCAGGAAGTTGAGGTCGCTGGTGAGGATGGTGCCATCGGCGCCAAAGGTGGCCCCCATCTTGAACAGGCCCCCCACCTGGACGCGGCGGTTGCCTACTTCAGTAAAAACTTCTCGACCGGCCTCAAACCACTCCGGGATGGGGCCAAACTCGCTGCGGGAGCGGCGGTCGAAGAGCACCACGTCTGCTTTCTTGATCTCCTCCAACTTGTCGGGGGTCAGCTCCGGCAACTCCAGCAGGTCGGCAGAGGGATCCACCCCCACCACAAAGATGCTGCGGGTGCGGCGGGTCTGGGGGTTTTTCCAGAGGGCAAAGCCCACATAGACGGGCGAGATGGCCCGTACCCCCTCAAAGCCCAACGCCTGGTAGAGCCGCCGCTGGGAAAAGGTGTTCATGGCAATGAGGGCGTTGGACTGGGGGCTGACCAGGAAGATCTCCCCTTTGAGGGCGACGTGGAAGCGGATGGCGCTTTCCAAGAGGCTGTCCTGGAAGCCCAACTGCATGAACATGAGAATGCAGGCAAAGGCAATGCCCGCCAGGGCCACCAGCAGGCGGATCTTCTCCCGCGTCAACTGCAGCCAGGCCAAGGGGATGCGCCGCCCGATAAACGCTACGCTGAACAGGCCGGACATTCCCCCCTCCTACCCCTCGACCTCGATGGCCACATCCACCTGCAGGTTGGTCAGGCCGGCCACGCGGGCGTTGCTTTCCGGATCCAGGCGGATGTACACCTCCACCACGCGGGCATCCACATCGGCGGCGGGGTCGGTGTTGAGCACGTCTTTTTTGCCGATCTGCAGGCCCACCCGCTCCACCCGGCCCTGCAGCGTTTCTGGCAGCGCGCGGTTGCTGATGGTGGCCCGTTGTCCGGGCCGCACCCGCAGGATGTCGGTTTCGTAGACCTCCGCCACCACCATCATCTGGTCGGTGTTGCCCAGCTCGAGGATCCCTGTGTCGGCAGCGATAACTTCCCCAGGCCGCGTGCGGATCTTGAGCACCTGGCCGGCCCGGGGGGCGCGGATGAGGGTGCGCTCCAGACGGGCCTCCGCCAGCTCCAGGTTGCGGGCCAGGGATCCCAGTTGCACTTGCGCTTGCGCCCGCCTCAGCCCCGCTTCAGCAGCTTGCACCTGGGCTTGGGCGTTGCGCAGATCCCGCTCGCGGGCCAGGCGCAGTTGATCCAGAGTGGCCTCGGCAGCCCGCAAGTCCTCCTGCCGTTGCCGCACCAGCAGAGCTTTCTGGTCTAGCTCCTGCTGGGAGATAGCCCCCTCCTGCCACAGGGCCTGGAAGCGAGCCAGGTTGGCCTCGGCATCGGCCAGCTCCGCCCGAAGGCGCTCCACCACCGCTTCCTGGGATCGGATCTGCATCTGTTGCGGTTCGTCTAGGCGGCTGAGGCGGGTGCGCGCCTCTTCCACTTGAGCTTGGCCAAAGCGGGTCTCGGCCTCCAGCCGGGCGCGGGCTTCTTGGAGTTGGGCAGCAGCATACTCCCGCTCGGCCAGGCGCTCTCGATAGCTTTCCAGACGGGCCAACACTTGCCCCGCCCTCACCCGCTCCCCTTCGGCCACTAGCAGCTCTCCCAGTCGCTCTCCCGGAGGGCCGGCCACCCGCACCACCTCTCCTTCCGGCTCCAGGCGACCCAGGGCGCCAACGCGGGGAGGTAGCCGCGTCTCCTCCGTTGCATTCTCTGATACGGATTGGGTGGCCGCCTGCTGGCTCAGGCCCAGCCAGGCCAGCCCAGTTCCGGCCAGCAATCCAGCTCCCGCAATAGACCAGAGTAGCCGCTGATTCATCGTTCCCTACTCGTTGAGTTTTGCGGTTGAGGTCGGTCGTTACAGTTGCAATTCTTTAATAAATGTAAAGTTTATGGGGCAAGGATGTCCAGGTTTTTCTCATGTGTTTATTTTTCGGGTATTCGTTTTTCTCCGGCTTGTCTTCGGTTGTCGACTTTCGTCGGCTACCTAACCCAAGGGATTCCTGATATGATCTGCCGTGTCCGGGGCCTTTCTGCAGGTGCCGATTTCTAGGTGTGGTGCGAGGAGTGAGGTGGAGTTGCGATGGTGGAAACAGTTGGGGGGAAAGATGCCGTTGCGCCGGCGCCAGCTCGTTCTCCATCTCCGCCTGCGAAAAATTTGGATCCGTTGAACCCGCTACTTCCGGCTTATCATTTTGTCGGGATCGGCGGGGTGGGGATGTCGGCTCTGGCTTACATTTTGGCCAAGCAGGGGTTTCGGGTTTCAGGGTCGGATATTGCCGCCAATGGCCGCACCCGTCGCCTGGAAGCCTTGGGGGTGCGCTTTATTCAGGGGCACACTCTGGAGGGTTTGGCCGGGGATCCCCAGGTGGTCTACTCCAGCGCCATTCGCCCCACCAACCCGGAATTGGCGGCGGCGCTGGACAAGGGACTAAAGGTTTGGCATCGAGCCGATTTGCTGGCTGCCCTGTTTAACCATCGTCCCAGCATTGGGGTGGCGGGCACCCACGGCAAGACCACTACTAGCAGCATGATTGGCTACATGTTACTGGCGGCGGGCTGGGATCCCACCTTGATCATCGGCGGGGAGATGGACGCCTGGGATGGCAATGCCCGTCTAGGCCAGGGGGAATACCTGGTAGCCGAGGTGGACGAGTCGGATGGATCCCTGGTGCGGCTCTATCCCCAAATTGGCGTGATCACCAACATTGAGCTAGACCACCCGGATCACTACGCCAATCTGGAGCAGGTGATCCGGGCCTTTCAGCAGTATGGGCAGCAGAGCCAAACCCTGGTGGCCTGTCTGGACTGCCCCAACGTGGCCACCCACCTCAAGGTGGACATCGGCTACAGCCTGGCCGGCCATCCCCAAGCCCAGTACCAGGCCCGTCAGATCCTCTACACTGCCGATTGCACCTCTGCCGAGATCTGGGAAAGGGGATCCCTCCTCGGCCAGCTCCGCCTGCAGGTGCTGGGATCCCACAACCTCAGCAATGCTCTGGCCGCGGTTGCCGTGGGGCGGCAGCTGGGCTTGGAGTTCCCCGTGATTGCCTCTGCTCTGGCCCAGTTTCCGGGAGTGCGGCGCCGCTTTGAGCACAGGGGCGAGGTGGGTGGGGTCACCTTTATCGACGACTATGCCCATCATCCCAGCGAGATTCGGGCTACGCTGCGGGCGGCACGGCTGCAGCAGCGGCGGGTGGTGGCGGTGTTCCAGCCCCATCGCCACAGCCGCTTGGCCAAGTTGTTCCAGGACTTTGCTTGCTGCTTTGCGGATGCGCAGGTGGTGGTGATCGTGCCCACTTATGGGGCGGGAGAAGCAGCGCCTGAGGGCTCCGACAGCTTGCGGCTGGCCGTGTCGGTGGCGGAGCACCATCCCCATGTACGTTATGTGTCTTCTTTGCCGCAATTGCCGCAGGTGTTGCCGTCTATCTTGCAACCTGGAGATCTGGCAATTTTTTTGGGCGCAGGCGATCTCAATCAACAGATAGCCGCTACGATGCGGGCCTATGCGGCTCGGCTGGGGGAGCAGCCTCTGGCAAACTTTGAAGGGAAATTGCCGGGGCAAGCGGAGGATGGGATCAGGGAGATGGGGGCTTCTGAGGTATTGGCATCATGACTACAGCTCCCTGCGTGCCCAATGCCTCAAGCGTTGCCCGACTCTCTGGACGGATTCAAGCGGGGATCCCCTTGGCCCCTCTGACCAGCTTTCGGGTGGGCGGCAAGGCGGAGTGGTATTGCGAGCCGCACAACAATCTGGAGCTGCAGCAATGTTTGGCCTGGGCGCGGGCGCAAGGGATCCCGGTTACACTGTTGGGGGCGGGCAGCAACCTGCTCATCAGCGATGCCGGCCTGCCGGGGCTGGTGATCCACACCCGGCGTTTGCGCGGGATGCAACTGTTGGAGGGGGGGAGGATCTGGGCCGCTGCCGGAGAACCTTTGGTTAACCTGGCGCGGGCAGCCGCCAAGCGGGGCTGGAGTGGCTTGGAGTGGGCCATCGGGATCCCGGGCACGCTGGGGGGAGCCGTGGTGATGAATGCCGGCGCCCACGGGCGCGCCATGTCGGACGTGTTGGTGGAAGTGCAGATTTTGGATGAAGAGCAGGAGCCCTGCCGCTTAGAACCGGTCGATCTGCAATTTGGCTACCGCCGCTCGCGGCTACAGGACTCTCCTTGGACGGTGACGGGGGCAACGCTGCAGTTACTCCCAGGCCGGGATCCGGCTCAGGTGCAGCGACAAACCCAGCGCCACCTCAACCAGCGCCTGAGCTCTCAGCCCTATCATCTGCCCAGTTGTGGCAGCGTCTTTCGCAACCCCGAAACCTATCCTGCCGGCTGGCTAATTGAGCAGGTCGGTCTGAAGGGCTACCGGATTGGCGGGGCCCAGATCTCCGAGCGCCATGCCAACTTCATCCTCAATTGTGGTCAGGCCAGCGCCAACGACATCTACCGTCTGATTTGCTTGGCCCAAGAAAAGGTTTATCAACGATGGTCGATATTCCTAGAGCCAGAAGTGCGCATTCTGGGATCTTTTGACGATCCTTTGATAAGTTAATTTGGCCTACCCCATTTTTTGATGATTGGATGGTTCTGATCTTGAACTGTCCTCACCAGTCCTTGATGGATTCTCGTTGATTATTTTGCGTCAGTTTATGGTTAGGGCACGGCTACTTTACGTCGCTTAATTGCACAACTAATTGCACAACTCAATCAGTCCCCCACAAGCGCGGAAGAACGCCGCTATTTGATTGGCGGGAACGGGAACACCGCCACGAAGATCTGAACTAGGATCCGGCTTCAGAGCGGCACAACGACTGAAACTCGAAGGGACTCCGCCCGCTACGGGATCCCGAGCAGCCATCGCCAAGTTTCGTTTTTGAACAGGATCCACACCCCTAATCTCATCAAAATCCAGGGTACCCAGCGCTCTCCCTGTTCAGCCAAGATCTTGGCCACTTCCGGTTGCACCGTCAGCCTTTGAGCCATGGCAAACCACAGCCCTTTCATCAAAAAGAAAATTATAGAAAAGAGAGCCAACTGGAGAGGGGTGCTGCCGGCAAACAAAGGAACGTACAAGCTGATGTTATCCCCGCCATTGGCAAAGGTGAGGAGCATGGACAGCAGAGCTGGCGAGGGCAAAAAGAGCAGCCCAGTCTTTGCGGGTGGTCGATCTTGCAGTTTTTCCAGCTCTTTCGACAGGGCTTCTTCCGCTTCAGATCGCCACAATTTCCAGCCGCCCACCGCCAGCGGGATCAGTCCCAGCAGGCCAATGGCAGATGGCGGCAGCACCAGGCCCCCCAAGTACCCCAAAAGGCTGATCAAGATCAATCCTGCCAAGCCCAAGTAGCCCCCCAGCTAAACCTGCCAGCCCTTCCAAGTAGGTTGGATCTGCACCTGGGCAAACAACACAACCAGCACAAAAAAGTCGTCGATGTGGGTGGCAATAAAGGCGAGGATCCCTTCCGCCAGCGTTGTCCAGAAAAGAGGGAGGGGCATGAGCTTAAGAAGTGGGGAAGAGGGCGCCGATATCGACAAGGTGAAGCTGCACCAGCCCGAGGATCGCCAAAGTGTAGGCAGTAGAAGAAGCCAAACTAATAACGAGATCGCGCTTTAGGTTGCGGGGTTTATCCCCTTGCTCAACCACATCAGTAGCGCCAAACTGCATCAGGAGAAGGCCAATCAAGTTGGAAAGCCAGTACCCGGCAAGGGTTCCTCCCAAAAGCCACTGGGGCTGCCACAAGCTGCAGAGGTAGCCAAATCCATAGGCAATGGGTAGGTTGAAGAACAAATCGTTCCACCAGGAAAAGGGCGAGAGCATAAACCCCAAAACCAGTAAAATGCCACCTCGGAACTTCCTCCCCATCGGCTCTGTCTTCCGCGTTGCGTCTCCCTAATGTTACTTCACAGTGCTTCATGACAACCCAGAGAGAATGCCTGGCCCTGCACTTGGGAGAATGGCACGGGCTCTTTTCCGAGTATCGACCCACCGCCCACGGCTGGGAGCTGGTGGGCCAAAAGCGCAGCCTCATCACCTTTGAGGCTTTGGAGTTGGGCGCGATCCGCCAAACCAATGCCTACTACCCCCTGGAGGGATCCCCTAACCCAACAAGCCGCCAGAGCTGGGTTTACCGAGATTTCTCGCCCGGACTGCGCTTTTTCCCCGATGGCTCCTTTTCTAACGGGCGGCTGCAACTAGCGCCGTTTAGCGACTTTGCCGTCGAGCAAGGCTTTCTCTGGGGAGATCGCAAGGCGCGGGTGGTGCAACAGTGGGACGCCCAAGGTCGTCTGGTAGAGGTAACCGCGATCCTGGAGCGGCGCGGCCAACCTTTGGATCCCGTTGCAGACTGTTCACCCCTGAGCAAAGAGCGACTGAGAGCCTGCCTCCAGGGGAGATGGCGGGGGATCGCCCAGAGCTTTGCGGTTGCCGAGGGCCGGTTTGCCGAAACCGAGGTGGACTGCTCGGGGGCAGAGTGGTTGAGCAACTGGGATCCCTTGCCGGGAGGGCTGTGGATTGGCGGGCCGGATCCCTTGCCCATCCCTACCGCCCACCGGGATCGCAGCTTTTCGGTGAGCCTGAGCTGGTTTCCGCAGTCGGAAGACTGCCATTGTCTCTTGCGTTTGATCCGGGACTACGATGCCCGCGGTGCTTGGCAGCGGGTTACGCTGATCCGGGCGCAGAAGGATCCTGGTTGAGAAAGGCGCAAACCTGGGCAAACACCGTTTCCCGCTCGCAGTCCAAAGTGAGGATGTGGTCGGAGTGCTCCAGCCAAGACAAGATCTTCTCCTCGGATCCCAGCTCTTGATAGAGCCACGCTGCCTGTTCAGGATCCACCACTGTATCTTGGCGCGGCTGCAGGATGAGGGTGGGAACTTGGATGCTGGCTACTTCCCCCCTGACCCGCTCGATGAGCTCAAGGGCGCTGCGCACCGCCGTTAGATTGAAGCTGCGCAAATAGGCCACTCTTTCTGCCAACGCGCGGACATCGCCATCCCGAATCGGCAGGCGAAAGCGGGGAACCTCTTCCAAGAGCCAGCCCAGGCTGTTGAGGTACTGCTCCGGGCGAAAGAGATAGTACCAGCGGTGGCGAATGGCAAAAAACGGCGCCAGCAGGACCAATTTGTGGACAGGGTGGGCAAAGGCCAGGTGCAGCGCCAACAGGCAGCCGGTGGAAAACCCCACCAGCGAAAGGCGCGGGTACTCCTGCTGCAGCGCCAGGTAATGTTCCAAAACCCGCCCGTACCACTCCGTCCAGCGGGAAGGGGGCATGCGGGGTGCCGGGCGGTCGTGGCCGGGATAGTTAAACCCCTGCACCGTCAGGCCGGCTGCCAACAGCCGCTCCGCCAGCCACTGCAACTCGTAGACGCCACCCCCCAACCCGTGCAGCAGCAGGCAGGCATGATCCCCTCTTCCCCGCCACAGAAAAGGCTCGTTGCTCAGCATAAAACCTCACCTCAGGACGGGATCCCTTTTTAACCCAGGGCAATATCCAGCAGCAGCATCACCACAAACCCACTGAGAACGCCAAAGGTGCCCTCCCGCTCCAACCCCTGCCGGTGCGACTCGGGGATGATCTCATCCGAGATCACAAACAACATCGCACCAGCGGCAAAGGCCATGCCCCAGGGCAGCAGCGGCTGAGCCAAAGTGACCACCGTCGCTCCCACGATGCCGCCGATGGGCTCTACCAGCCCGGTCAGCAGGGCAATGGCAAAAGCAAACAGCCGCGAATACCCCTGGCTGGCCAGCGACAAGGCCACCACCAGCCCTTCCGGCATGTTCTGCAGGCCGATCCCCAGGGCCAGCGCCAACCCATCGCTGACTTGGCCGGTGGCAAATCCCACCCCCACCGCCAGGCCTTCCGGGAAGTTGTGCAGGGCAATGGCAATGATGAAGAGCCAGATCCGCTTTAGGTGGGCGCGGTTCTCCCCTTCAGCCCCTTTGAAAAAGTGCTCGTGGGGAAAAAGCTGGTGGGCACTCTCCAGAAAGATCGCCCCCAACAACAGGCCCGCCACCATCACCACGGCCGCCCCGAACTGGGAATATCCCAGCGCCAGCGCCGCCTCGGTGCCCGGCACCACCAGTGAAAACGAGGTGGCGGCCAACATCACCCCACCCCCAAACCCCAGCAGGATCCCTTGCGCCCTTTCCGAGAGCGAGGGGAGAAACAGAGCGGGCAAGGCCCCTAACCCGGTTGCCAACCCGGCGATCAAGCTGGCCAGGGATCCCATCGCGATTGGATGCACAAGATCCTCCTTACCAAGCCAAATGCTTTTCAATTTTTCCCTTTTTTTGCCTGCCTGGGAAACCCTCCACCAGCTCTTTTTCCTCGACGGCTGAAAATGACTCTCTGGCTGCTTAGCCTAGGGATCCTGAAGCTGCCAAGCAGTATAAACCTAGGTGTCAGTGCTTCTCATCACTCCCAACAAGCTGGTTTCGAGGCTAAGCTTTCTCTAGTTGAGCGGCCACTCCTCCTGCGGAAAACAACCTGTTAGTGTGTTTAGGTAGCGATAGTGAGAAAAAAGCAATGAAGAAAAAAGCAATTGCAACCCTTGTAACTCTAAGTCTGGGCGGAGTTTGCTTAGGGCTAGCCGGCTGCGGTGGCGGCGGAAGCGGTGGGACGATAGTGCCTACACCGACTCCAACGCCTACGCCGACTCCGACACCCACGCCGGGTGCCCCGACTTTTAGCAAGGCATTTAGCCCCACCTCGGTAGCTGCCGGCCCTACTGCCAAAACAACTCTGACCTACACGATCACCAACACAGCCGCTCTGCCGCTGACGGGTCTAGCCTTTTCCGATCCCCTGCCTGCCGGCTTGGTCGTTGCCACCCCCAATAACCTGAACAATGGCTGTGGGGGGACGGTGATAGCTCCACCAGGGGCCACTTCCATCTCGTTGGTCAACGGCTCACTGGGATCCAACGCTAGCTGCACCATCAGCCTGGATCTTCAGGTTACAGCCACGACAGCGGGATCCCTGACCAGCCCCGCGGTAACCCTGAGCAGCAACCAAGCGCCTAATGCCACCGCTGCGGCTATCAACTTAACGGTAACGGTGCCAGCTCCCACCTTTACCATGGCCTTTGCCCCCAACCCGCTTGGCCCAATCGGCCCAGCTCCCGTTACCGGGAATGGAACTCTGACGTTTACCATCATGAACAACGCAGCCATTCCATTGACGGGCTTGGCCTTTAACCACACCTTGCCGGTAGTGCCGCCTTTAACCGTAGGGCCTGGTGCACCTCCTCCCTTACCTGCTTCCTGTGGTGCTGGAGCTACCCTCACAGCGTCGGTGAGTGGGAACACCATTCAATTCACCGGAGGACAAGTGGCTGTCGGCGCAACCTGCACAGTGACCATCCCTGTCCAAACGGGACCTCTGACCTCACCCGGCACCTACACCTACCCCAACTCCCCAGTAACATTGACCAACGCTCAGGCCGCCCCTGCCACAGCAGGACCGGTAACCTGGACGGTTGTGGTGAATTAGTCCTTCAAAAGCAGCTCGGCAATTTGAATGGCGTTGAGGGCCGCACCTTTGCGGATCTGATCCCCGCACAGCCACAGCTCCAGGGCCTTGGGCTCGGAGATATCCTGGCGGATGCGGCCCACCGCCACTGCGTCCTTGCCGGCCACGTCGATGGGCATGGGAAAGCGGTTCTGCTGCCAATCTTCAATGAGCACCACCCCAGGGGCCTGGGCCAGGATTTGCCGGGCTTTTTCCACAGGGAAGGGCTGTTCAAACTCCAGGTTGAGGGCCTCGGCGTGGGTACGCAGCACCGGCACCCGCACACAGGTAGCTGT
>NZ_JANSHG010000016.1:0-24746 GCF_047461555.1 Synechococcus sp. WC101 | reverse complement strand
AGACGAAGCGGCTGCGCGGCGCGCCCACAAAGGTGAGCAGGGTGGAGAGGCGCAGGGTATCCAGCCCTGGATAGTAGAGAAACACCACCAAAATGGCGAAGGTGGGCAACAAGAGCAGCCAGGCCAGCCACCCCTGCTTGAAGATACCCCTCTCTTGGGGAGCTGCACTGGGGATCCCCAGGCGGCGCTCCCGCTCCTTGCGGATCCAGGCCAGCAGCGGCCAGAGGGGGATGGCCATGCCCGCCAGCACCAACCCCACGCCAAAAGCGAGGTCGATGGCCTTGCGCTCCGGCTCAAAGGTGCAAAAATCCAGCGGCACCATGAAGATCAGGGATCCCAACCCTCCTGCCAGCCCCCCCAGAGCCGCCCCCAGCAGCACAGGCCGCTCGATGCGCCGAAAACGGGATCCCACCCAGAGGGCCCCCGACAACCCCGCCAGCAGCGGCAGCAGCACTTGGATCCATTTCCCCATGTTCTCTCTCCCATCCAACCTTGCAAAAGCCAAAAAGGGGCAGGCCGCCGCCCACCCCCCATCCTCAGATTTTGCTTTGCTGTAGCCCAGCTCCTGACCAATTACTGATAGAGGGAGTTGTACTCGGCCAGAAGCCGGTTGGCAGTCTCGTTGGCCCTGGCCATGGCTTGGGCCGGATCCCCGCCCTTGAGCATGAGATCTTCCATGGTCTGGGTTACCACATTGCGAATCTCAGGAAAGGCTCCCAGCAACGCCCCACGGGTGGCAGGAGTGACCTTGGAGTTGTTGATTTGGTCGATAGCAGTGAAGAAGTTGGGGTTTTCCTTGAACCAGCCCTGCGACTCCAGCAAGGCTACCGAGCTTTTGCGAATGGGCAGATAGCCGGTCACTTGGTGCCATTCGGCAGCATTTTCGGTGTTATTCAGCCACAACATGAAGGTCAGCGCCCCCTCTTCCACCTCTTTGGGCAGATCCTTCACCAACCAAAGGCTGGCGCCCCCGATCAAGTTCCCCGTCCAACCCTTGTCGGCGTTGTAGGGCATGCGGGTGGTGACCAGCTCGATGTTGTTTTGCTTGGCAGCGTTGGTGATGTTGGCGACATCGGCGCTGCTGGTGATGGCCATGGCGACGGTACCGGTCTGGATGGCCTGCTCGGTGGCTGCCCAATCCCGCTGCTTGCCGCTGTAGATGTAGTAGCCTTTGTCATACATCCCTTTCCACCAGGTGGCGATGGCAATTGACGGCTCCGAGTCCAAAAAGACCTGGGTGGCACGGGCGGCACGGCCATTGTCGTTGTTGGCCAAGAGGGCATTCTGCTGGGCCATCCACTGCTCGTAGAACCAGCCGTGATTGGGCCAGGTGACGCAGCCCTGGGGAGCGTCGGGGAGGGCCATGATCTTTTGACAAGCAGCCTCCAGCTCTTGCCAGGTGGCCGGCGGCTTTTCGATCCCAGCCTTCTTCAAAATGGCGGTGTTGGAGTAGAGGATGGGGCTGGAGCTGTTCCAGGGCATGGAGGTGAACTTGCCATCCAGGGTGTAGTAGCTCACCACCGGCTCGATAAAATCCTCGAAGTTCACCGGGATCCCGTTCACTTCGGTGCGGTTGCCCAGCGCCTCGGCGATGGACTTGAAGTAGCCGAAATCCCGTGCCCGTTGGGTGCCCACCTCAAACCACTGCACCACTGCCGGAGCGGCTTTTTGTTGAATAGCGAGGTCGGTGGCCTGTTGAATTTCTTCGTAGTTGCCGTAGCCCTCAACAGTTACATTGTATTGAGGAAATTGCTTGTTGAACTCTGCCGCCTTTTGACGGGCCCAATCGAGACGGTTATCGGTAAAGGCAATCCAAACTTTGACGTTGGCAGGAGACTGGGCAAAGCTGTCAGCAGCCAGGAAGGCAGCACCAGCGGCAGCCGCCAGGCCGGCCAGAGCAGCCAGGAAAGTCCGACGGGTATTCATAAAATAAAATGCAGTCGCATCCACTAAGGGCAGGACTGATACTAGCGCAGCGACATTAAGAGCAGGTTATAAACCGGGGATCCTGAAGGGGCAACCCATCCGTCGCACCACCACCATCGACCCCCATCCGTGAAGGATCTGGTGGGATCCCCTGCTTAAGGCTGCCCAACCTGCCGCCGCAGCGCCTGGATCCCGGCAGCCAAGCCAAAGAGAACGAGTACCAGCAGGGTGCTCAGAGCTGCTGCCTGGTGGGTGTAGCCCCCCTGTTGCAAGCCAAAGATGAGCCACCCAAAGGTTTCTGAGCGGGAGGTGACCAAGAGGGCGGAGAGGGTCAGCTCGGCAAAAGATTGCAAAAACACCAGCAACACCGCTGCTGTCAAGGCCGGTGCCAGCAGGGGCAGCAGGATGTAGCGAAAAGTTTGCAGCAGGGAGGCCCCGTCGATGCTGGCCGCCTCCTCCAGGCTGGTGTCCAGGCTGCGCCAAGCAGCTTGCATTGGTTGCAGCGCCAGGGCCAAGAACCGCCCCAAGTAGGCCATCAGGATCAGCCACAGGGTGCCGTAGAGGCTCAGCCCCGGCAGGGGAGGGGGCAACCACACCAAAATGAGGGACAACGCAAAAATCAGGCCCGGCAGGGCATAGGGCAAGTCCACAATGAAGCTGAGCAGCGCCAGCAGCCGTGCTTTCAGCCGGGTCAGGGCGTAGCCCAAGATCGTCGCCATCCCGCTGCAGAGCAGCGCTGCTCCTCCCGCCAAACCCAAACTGTGCAGCGTGGCGCGGCGGGCCCGCTCCAGCTCAAACAGAACCAGCCGGAAATGCTCCAGCGTCAGGTTAGACCAGACCAAGGGCAGGCCATAGGCCCGCAGCAGGGCAGTTGCAGCCATGGCCAGCAAAGGCCCAAGGATGACCAGCAAGGCTGCGGCAAAGAGGATCCCGCTGAGTAGCCAACCCAGCCAGCCCAAGCGATAGGGATCCGGAGGGGCCTCGCCCGGATCCAGCCCCGCCTGAGGCTGCTGTGACCAGGCCAAAAAGAAGAGGGCCGGCAGGCCAAAGAGCAACGCCAGCGCCGCGCTGCGCCCAAACCCATCCCCGCCGAAGTTGATCACCTCTTGGTACAGCAGGGTGGGCAAAGTCAGGTAGCGTCCTGGGATCCCCAGCAAGGCCGGGATCCCGAAATTGCCCCAGGCCCCCAAGAAGGCCAGCGCCGCTGCTGCCGCCACAGAGGGCCGCAACAGGGGCAGCGTGATGAAGAGCCAAACCTGCAGCAGGTTGGCCCCATCCAGTTGGGCCGCCTCCTGAGCTTGCTTGGAGAGCCGGCTCAAGCCCGCCACCAGCGTCAGGTAGGCAATTGGCAGCACAAAAAGAGCCAGCAGCAGGATGATCCCCCCCGGCGTGTAGAGGCTCCACAGGGATCCCTGACCCCCCAAAATCCAGCGCAGCCCCTGCTGCAAATAGCCCACCGGCCCGGCCCATTGGATCCAGGCCAAGGCCAAAACCTGGGGCGGAACCACAAGGGGAGATAAAAAGAGCACCCGCAGGATGCTGCGGCCCGGCAAATCTGTCTGGGTGGTGAGTACCGCCAGCACCAGGCCGCCGACCAGCGCCAATGTGGCTGAGACCGCCGACACCCAAAGGCTGTGAACCAGCGCCAGATGGACACGGGGCGTTTCCAGCAACCAGCGGATGTTCTCACCTTCCCCGCTCAAAGCTCGCTGCAGCAGCCGCCAGAGGGGATAGGCATGGGTCAAAACCAAAAGGCCCGGTACAGCCACCAGCCAGGGAATGATGGGGTGCCTTAACCCTTTACTCAAACCCTCCCCCAGAAACGTTAGACCACGCCTTTGCCGACGCCCAAGGGATCCCACCTATTCCTCAAACAACTTGGCAAAGCGGGCCTTGTCGGCCTCGCGGCTTTGGGCCAACTCTGCTGCCGGGGCGCTCAAGATCTTCAGCTCGCTCAAAGCGGGGAACCCTTTTGGCGGCGTCACACCCTGCCGCAGCGGCATGTAGCCCATCTCAGCAGCGACCTCCTGCCCCTTCTGAGACAGCAAGAAGTCCACAAAAGCCTGGGCAGCTTCCAGGTTAGACGTTCCTTTGACAATTCCCACCGGCTCGGTAATCACCGGCACGCCCTCCTTGGGATAGACCACCTCCACTGGGGATCCCTCGTTGCGGCTGCGAATGGCAAGAAAGTCCACCACCATGCCGTAGCTCTGTTCGCCACTGGCGACGTTGCGGGCGACAGCGCCATTGCCCTGCACCAGCACCGTTTTGTTCTTTTTCAGGGCTTCGTACCACTCCCAGCCCAGGCCGGGGGTGCGTGTGATCACCCCCAAATTGTAGGCGGCAGCACCCGAATAGGTGGGGCTGGGCATCACCAGTTGGCCTTCCGGAACCTGGGCTAGGGCCGCCCAGCTATCCACGGGCTGGGCTTTGGCCGTGTTGTAAACGATCACCGTGGCCAGGATCTTGGTGCCGAAATAGTGGCAGTCTGGATCGTAGTAGGTGGCGGCGATGGCCTTGGCTTCAGGGCTGCAGTAGGGCTCCAGCAAATTGCGGGATTTCAGCAACTCAAAAGTAGGCGCATCGGCCACCAGCAGCACATCAGCCTGGGGACTACCCTTTTCGGCTTCCAGCAAAAAGCGGCTGATCACCTCCTCGGTGCCGGAGCGAAAGATCTCCACCGAAACCTCTGGATAAACTTCCCGAAACGCAGCCACGGTTTTCTGAGCATCTGCATCGGGTTGGGAAGTGTACAAACGCAAGGTGCCGGACGGCTTGGCCCAGGCTGGGTTCAGGGATCCCCACCCAAGGGGCTGGGCAAAAACCAGGCTCCAGAGTACCGCCAACAAAGGTAGAGGACGCTTCATCGTTTTCCCTCGCTTGAGAGCTTGACCTGGACTCCGCTACCAACTTGCCAAAGGCAAAGGCATTTTCGGATTTCAGATCGCGTCCAGATCGCGACAGTGAAAATCCACTTCGACCTTCGCCCCCTGCAATTTTTGCCTTTGGCAAGAGTCAGCCATCGCTAAACTACCCCAGGAAGATTAACCCGAGGTTATCTCTGGATTCATCGAGGATGTTGAGATTCTCCCCGCGGCTACAGCTTGCCTTTGGAGTCCTTTCCGGTTTGTCAGAGTTAGTTCTGCGCCCTGGGCTACCCAGAACTTGCGGCTGATGCCGCAGCCCCCTGGGAGAGGGGAAAACCCTGGGCGCCGCCGCAGGCAAAAACCCTAGCTTCAAGGCCTGCAGCCTGCTGGCACAAAGGAACCCGGAACTGCCCTGGCTACTTTTTCCGCAGATTCCCCCAAGCCCACCCCTACTAGAGGCGCCCGGCGGGCTTGGCTGGCCGGTCGGCTCAGGCTTTCCCAAGGGTTGCTGGCGAATTTAGGCTTGCTTGAAATAGTCGGGCTCATTGCCGGGTTTCCACTTGATGTTGCAGCCGAGGCTGGGCTTTTGGTCGGGATCGATGGGCTTGCCCGCCAGCAGGTTATCCAGCGCCGCCCGCAAATCTTTGCCCGTCACCGGCACATCCGGCAGGCTGGGGCGGCTGTCGTCCAGTTGGCCGCGGTACACCAGCTTGCGCTCCGCGTCGAACAAGAAAAAGTCGGGGGTGCAGGCCGCCGTGAAGGCCTTGGCCACCTCTTGGCTTTCGTCGTAGCAAAACGGGAAGGTGAAGCCCAAGGTCTCGGCCATCTTCTTCAGGTTCTCGGGGCTGTCGTCGGGGTATTTCTCCACGTCGTTGGCGCTGATGGCTACAATGCCGACGCCGCGGTCCTTATAATCTCTGCCAATGCGGGCCAGCTCCTCTTGCACATGCTTCACATAGGGGCAGTGCTGGCAAATAAACATCACCAACAGGGCCGGCTTGTCGGCAAAGGTGGAGAGGGAAATGGTTTGGCCGCTCACCACATCGGGCAGGCTGAAGTCAGGGGCAGGGGTGCCCAGAGGCAACATGGTCGAGGGAGTACGGGCCATAGCAAACCTCCAGCGTAAGGTTTCCTCAATCATCATGGATCATCCTGCTCCTCCCGCAGCAGCCCCCACCCCAAGCAGGCCGGGAACCGCTTTTACAATTGGATAGAGTCCGCAACATTTGGTTCGGGAGCTGAGCCTTGAGCACCGCCGTCTTGCCCGCTGCCCCCCTCGTGGATACCCACGTCCACTTGAACTATCCCGATTTTGCCGAAGATCTGCCGCAGGTGGCCGAGCGCTGGCGCCAGGCCGGGATCCAGCAACTGGTGCACTCCTGCGTAACGCCGGCGGAGTTTCCCCAATTGCAGGCCATTGCCGACCAGTATCCGGAGGTGTTTTTGTCGGTGGGGCTGCACCCTCTGGAGGCGCGCCAGTGGCAGCCGGATCTGGCCGAAAAGATCGCCCAGTTGGCCGCCGGCGACCCCCGAGTGGTGGCCATTGGGGAGACAGGCCTAGATTTCTACAAGTCCGACCCGGCCGATGTGGAGCGGCAAACAGAATCCTTCCGCGCCCACATTGCCCTTGCCCAGGAGCAGGATTTGGCCCTGATCGTCCATTGCCGCGAGGCGGCAGCAGCCACCTACGAGATTTTGAGGGAGGCCATGGCTGCCAGGGGGCCGCTGCGGGCGGTGATGCACTGCTGGAGCGGATCCCCGGAGGAGACGCGACTGTTTGTGGAGCTGGGCTGCTTCATCAGCTTTAGCGGCATCGTCACCTTTAAGAACGCTGAGACGGTGCGCCGCTCGGCCCAGGAGGTGCCTCTGTCCCAGCTTCTGGTGGAAACCGATTGCCCTTTCCTGGCCCCCACCCCCTTCCGCGGCAAGCGCAACGAGCCGGCCCATGTGCAGCGGGTGGCCCAAACCCTGGCGGAGCTGTTGCAGATCCCCTTGCAAGACCTGGCCCGACAGACCAGCCAAAATGCCGCCCGCCTCTTCCGCCTGCCTCAGCCCCCCTTGTGAAGAAGGGTGGAGAACTTTTGGCATTTTTTAAGCTTTTTACTTGGGGCTCTCTAACTTCCCGGCAGGGGGCGCTATCGTGAAAGAGGAGGTGTAGCTTCCAATACTTTTGCACTCCCCTATAGCTATGGAAACCTTGGCCCCTGCAGCCTGCGCCAGCCGGGATGTCCTCATCAACCGCATTACCCACCAGATCCGGCAATCCCTGGAGCTGGATCAGATCCTGAGGGCAACGGTGGAGGAGGTGCGCGCCTTTTTGGGCACGGATCGGGTCAAGGTATACCGCTTCGACCCGGAAGGCCATGGGACGGTGGTGGCGGAAGCCCGACAAGCCGAGCGGTTGCCCTCCCTCTTGGGCCTATCGTTTCCGGCGGGGGATATCCCAGAAGAGGCGCGGCAGCTGTTTCGCCTGGCCCAGGTGCGGGTGATCGTGGATGTGGAGGCCCAGACCCGCTTCCTCAGCCAGCCGGAGTCGCTGGGCCGCTTTGCCCAGGCCCGGCCTTTGCCCCTGGGCGAGGTGCCGCAGCGGCTGGTGGATCCCTGCCATGCCCACTACCTCAAGTGCATGGGGGTGGCCTCCTCTCTGGTGGTACCCCTCCTGCATCACCAGCAGTTGTGGGGGCTCTTGGTCTCCCACCACGCCGAGCCCCGCTCCTACTCTGCCGAAGAGCTGCAGGTGGTGCAGTTGGTGGCGGATCAGGTGTCGATTGCCATTGCCCAGGCGGAATTGCTGGAGCAGGCGCGGCAAAAGGCGCAGCAGGAACGTTTGATTAACCAAATTGCGGCGCTGGTGTACTCGCCGCTCCACCCCGAGACCACCTTGACCACTGTGCTGGAGCAGCTTACCGCCGGCCTCCAAGGGATCGGGGCGCGGCTGCGCATCCGGTTCCTGGGCCTGGACACCCTCTGCCACCATGGGATCCAGCCGCCGGCAGGCTACGACGCCTGGCTGCAGGAGCAGGTGGGAAGGCCCAAGACAGCAGGAAACGGGGTGAAGACGTGGTCGCTTTCCCAGTTGGAGAAGTGGCCAGAACTGCAGGCCCAGCTGCAGCAGACGCCCATTCGCGGGCTGCTGGCGGTGCCGCTGGTTTGGAACGAGCAGCTGGTGGGCTGGCTGAGCGTCTTTCGCGGCGCCCTCTGCCAAGAGACCCACTGGGCCGGCTACCGCTGGCCCGCCCAAGGGGAAGGTGGGGAGGATCCCCGTCAAGAACTGCCGTTGATCTCCTTTGCCGCTTGGCGGGAGCTGAAAGTTGACGAGCCCAAGGCCTGGTCGGCCGCGGAGCTGGAGCTGGTCGGCCGCGCTGCGGTGCACCTGGCCCTGTCGATTGCGCAAAACCAGCTCTACCGGCAGTTGCAAGATCTCAACGCCCGTCTGGAGCACGAGGTAGAGGAGCGGACGGCGGCCCTGCAGCGCTCTTTGGCCATGGATGCCCTCTTGCAGCGGGTTACCGACCAGGTGCGCAGCAGCCTAGACGAAGCCCAGATCCTGCGGGCGGTGGTGCAGGAGTTGGCGCTGGGGCTGCCCATCCAAGGCTGCGATCTCTGCCTCTACGAGGGAGCAGCCGGCCAGGCCACCGTGCGCTATGAATACACCGCCGCCCTGCCGCCCGCCGGCGGGATCACCCTAACCCTGGCCGACTACCCAGATCTCTACCGACAACTGCAAAGGGGGCAGGCGGCGCAACTGTGCCATCTGCCGGGGCAAAGCTGGATCCCACGCGGGAAGGGCTGACGCTTTTGGTTTGCCCGCTGCGGGATGACCAGGGGGCGTTGGGCGATCTGTGGTTGGCCAAGGCGGCAGCCGAGTGCTTTGATACCCTGGAGATGCAGGTGGTACAGCAGGTAGCGGATCACTGTGCCATCGCCATCCGCCAGGCTCGCCTCTACCAGGCCTCGGTGCAACAAATCAGCGAGCTGGAGCGCCTCAACCGCCTCAAAGATGATTTTTTAAGCACCGTCTCCCACGAGCTGCGCACCCCCATCACCAACATGAAAATGGCCATCCAACTGCTGAAAATGGCCCGCACCCCCCAAAAACGGGAGCAATATCTGCAAATCCTAGAGCAGGAGTGCGAGCGCGAGGCGGAATTGATCAACGATCTGCTGGATCTGCAGCGGTTGGAGCAGGGATCCAAACCCCTTCATCTTGAAGAAGTGTCCCTGGCCGCCTGGCTGCCCACTGTGCTGCAGCCCTTTGTGCAGCGGGCCGAGGCCAATCAGCAACAGTTGCAGTGGCAGATTGACCCGAAGGTGGGCAAGGTGGTGACGGATCAGGCCGCCTTGACGCGGGTGGTACAGGAGCTGGTCAACAACGCCTGCAAGTACACCCCGCCTCAGCACCGCATCACGGTGACGGCGCGCCGCCTCAGCCCTGAACAAGTGCAAATTCGGGTGGTCAACGAGGGGGTGGAGATTCCCCGCAGCGAGTGGGAGCGCATCTTCGAGAAGTTCTACCGCATCCCCAGCGGGGATCCCTGGAAGCGGGGCGGCACCGGCCTAGGCCTGGCTTTGGTCAAGCAGTGGATGCAGCGGCTGGGGGGCAGCGTCTCGGTGGAGAGTTCTCAAGGCAAAACCTGCTTTACCCTGGTGTTGCCGCAGGGATCCCTGCCTGTGCAGACCTCACCCCTAGCCCACAACTGTGCCTAGCCACATGAGCAATGCCCACTCAGAAGCGTTGCGTTTGGCCGCCGAGCAGTTTAACCGGGGGGAATTTTACGCCTGCCACGACACCCTAGAGGCCCTGTGGATGGAGGCAGTGGATCCAGAGCGGCGCTTCTACCAGGGGCTTTTGCAAACCGCCGTGGCCTACTATCACCTGCAAAACGGCAACCGCCGCGGCTGCATGATCCTGTTGGGGGAGGCCAACCGCAAGCTGGCGGACTTTCTGCCCACCTACGCTGGCTACAACCTGCAAGCTCTCTGGGAAGCCAACCAGAGCCTCCTGCAAGAGCTCTCTTGCCTCCAGCCTGAGGATCCCTTGCCCCCGGTAGCCTCTCCTACTCTGAGGGTTGTTGGCGGTAAGCCCGATTGAGATGAGAAACTTCTTGGCCCCTCTCCCAGAACCCCAGGAGCTAGCGACGCTTGGAGCGGCGAGCCTGCCGTTCTGCCTCGTTGCGCCGCCGCCGATCCCGCCAGTCGATAAAGGTGATGTAGCCAACGCCCACCGTTACAGCCGTCAAGAGCAAAAAGATGCTCCCATACGCAAGGCGGGCCACCCAGGGCAAGTCGGTTTCCATAGAGCCAGAGGTAGCGAAGGACAAGGGGGATGCTTGGGGCTACATGCCGTTACGGCCCCAAACCACGAAGGCAATGGAAAGGGCGAAGAAAGCCGCAACGGCAACCCAGCCAAAGGTGATGATGTCCATAGGTCTAGCCAAGCAAAGAAGGCTCATCGGGGTGATCCCATTTTACGGGATGGGATCCCCGGCGCATCTACAACAGGGCTCGACTGGGTAGATTAAGGTCAGAGGCCAAAACCCAAGCCAAAGGGAGGACGCGATGGTACTGGAGACCCTGCCGCTGGTGGCCGCGGTGGCCATCGCCATTTTTGTGCTGGTTTTCTGGGTGCGGGTGGTTCGGGAGGCCATCTGGACGGCGGTGGGGATCGTGGTCCTCCTGGCCGTGCTGTACGTGGTCTTTAGAATTGGCCCGCGGCAGGTGTTGCAGGAGCTGCGGGATCCCTTCGCCTTTTTGGAGCAGGTGTGGCAGGTGATCGTCGCCTGGTTCCGGGCCTTTTTCCCCTAGCGCGTTGTCCCCTATACAATTCCTCGTACAATGGACTGGGCTTGGGTTGGGGCTGCCGGCCCTTCCCCTTTGTTCTGCAACCCTGACGCGCTTCGATTGCTGGCCATGCCTTCCGACTCCGCACAGGATCCCCAAAACCTCCCAGACCCTGCCCCGCAAGACGGGATCCCAGTTCCCGAAGACATCCAAGTGGAGGTGGAGGACTTGGGGGATCGCCGCCGCCAAGTGCGAGGTTGCGTCTTGATCCCGGTGGAGCGGCAGCGGGTTTGGCAGGTTTTAACCGATTACGACCATCTGGCGGAGTTTGTGCCCAACTTGGTGGAAAGCCGCTTCCTCGGCAGCGAGAACGGCCGCAAGCTGGTACGCCAGGTGGGATCCCAAAAGGTTCTCTTTGCCCGCTTTTCGGCGGCAGTGGTGCTGGCCATTGAGGAAATCTTTCCCCACCAGCTTCGCTTCCAAGAAATAGAGGGGGACTTTCTCCTTTTCGAGGGGTTTTGGGAGCTGGCCGAGTGGCTAAACCAGCAAACTTTGCTCACCTACCACCTGCAGGTGAAGCCGCCGCGCCGCATGCCGGTCGGCCTGGTGGAACGGCGCATCTGCCGAGACTTGGCCTTCAATCTCCAGGCCATTCGGGAGCGCTGCCTGAGTTTATACTCCCAATAGGGCGTGCCATCCCTCACCCCCAGCCCCTCTCCCAAAGGGACGTCCCTCACCCCCAGCCCCTCTCCCTTTGGGAGAGGGGAGCTATGCGGCAACCTGATTTGTTGGACATTCGCGGTTTGCATTTGCCGGCTGGGATCCCAGCTCATCGCAGCAGCCTGGCAGCCCCCCACTTTTCAGGCGGCCATCGAGGGCTGAGTCTGGGTTCGTGGGTTTGCTATCGGCAGGGTGAAGTGGAAGGCACTGCCCTGGTTGATCCCCGGCGATTCGGCCCAGATGCGCCCCCCCATCGCCTCAACGATCAGCCGGCAGATGGCCAGCCCCAAACCCGTCCCGCCCACGGAACGGCGCAGGGATCCCTCTGCCTGGTAAAACCGCTCGAAGATGGCTTGCAACCGCTCCGGCTCAATGCCTCGCCCGCTGTCGGCCACAGTAAATCTCACCATCGCTTCTCCAGGTTCGCCGGCTGGTGGCTCCACCTCTGCCCGGATCCAGATCCGCCCGCTGGGAGGAGTAAACTTGCAGGCATTGTCCAACAGCTTGCGCAACACTTCCACCAGCCACTCGCCATCTGCCCTGACCATCGGCAGCCGTTTGGGCAGCGCCTGCTCGATGGTGGGTAACTCCTCGTGCCGTCGTCGCGCTTTCACGTTGCTCAGGGCCAGCTCCACGCATTCTTGGGCAGACAGCGGCTCAATATGCCAGCGAACGCGACCACTTTCCAGCTTGGAGAGGGTGAGAAAATCCTGCACCAGCTCCCGCAGCCGACCGGCATCCTGCAGGGCCGCATTCAACATCTCCTGGCGCCTCTCCAAGGGCATGTCGGGGTCGCCGGCCAAAGACTCCAGACACACTTGAATGGTGGACAAAGGAGTGCGCAGCTCGTGCCCGATCACGGCAATCAGCTCCGACTTGGCCCGATCCAGAGCCTGCAACTGGCGATTCAGCTCTTCCAGGTGCTGATAGGCTTCTGCCTGCAGGAGGGCTACTCCTACCTGGTTGGCAATGGCTTCCGCCAGCTCCAGGGTGGCCAGCTGCCAGCGGCGGGGGTGTTGGTGGTGCAGCTCCAATAGGCCCAGCAACCGCCCCTGATAGAGAATCGGCATGGCCACCCAAGCGCGAATTTGCGCCGCCTGCCACAGCTCCGGCACTTGCTGCAAGCGCGGATCCTTTTGGGTGTCCTCGCAACACACCAGTTGGGCCGAGGCCATCGCCTCCTGCAAAAAAGGGTTGCTTGGCACGGGCCAGAGGGATCCCTTGAGGCTGCCCATCGTCAGGGTGTGATACTCGTGATCGATCTGGACAGCAGGAACCTGACCGTCGTAGCGGTAGATCAAACAGCGCCCCACCTTCGCTGCCTGACCCAATTCCTGAACGGCAATGGTCAGGATATCGCCGGGATGCAAAGACTGGCGAATGGCGCTGCTGATGCGGTTGATCAAGTGTTCTTTGCGCTCTTGAGCTTGAATGGTGCGATAGGCCCGCTGCAGCTTGTATTGCCCTACCTGGAGATAGGTGATCAGCCGCTCCGTAAAAGGGCCGGGGTTCAGTTGGCTGTCAGCATCCTGGGGAGCTCCTTCGAGGTACTGGCGAACCGGCTCCAGGCGAGGGGCCAGATCCGGACGGTAGCCAAGGATCTTCGGCAACAGAGCCAAAGCCGCCTGGGCAGTGACGGAGCGATCAAATGACCAGATGCCATCGAATTGGCGGGCCGCATCCATGTCGCTGCCCTGCCAGGGCCGCTCCCGACACACCAAGCAGGTGGCATAGTGGGCGTCGATAACGATCAAATGCCACTCCTGCGCCAGCGGATCCTCCGGATCCAGGGGGATAAAGTCAGGGGGCAGGTCGGCCTGAGCCCCATCGGGAGCAGCCAACACAAACACATCTTGGGCAACCGCGCCGATGCGACGGTAGCGCCGCGCCTCCTGGCGGTAGTAGCGCTCCTTTTGAAAATTGGCGAACACCCACGGGGATCCCTGACCTTGCAACACCTGATCCTCGATGGCGTGGCTAAGGGCAACCAGAGAAGACTTGAAATAAAGTTGCGGGCGCAGATGGGGCAAAGCCTCCAGCAGATCGCTCAATAGGGAAGTCCGACTCTGACGGCTCTGGCGGGATCTAGGGCGGGTAGAAGTCATAGCCCTATTGGCAAGTTCGGTTGGCAAGGAGTAACTTAGCCGTGGAGAAAGCGCCTGGCGGGCTGGCCTAGGTTTAGTCTAGCGGTTGGGTTCTGCAGCAAGGCGAACTTAACGAGCTGCAAGATCTGGCTAACTTGGGCTAAGAATTGTAAGGTTGTGTGTAGACCCAATGTCGGGATCCCGGTACAGCCAAGAGGACGTGCAACAAATTCTCCAGCGGGCCATGGCCCGCCAGCCGCGTCTGGGCGAGTTTACCCGCGCCCAACTGCAGGAGATGGCCGCCGAACTGGGGATCTCCCCCCAAGAGCTGGATCTGGCCGAACAGGAATGGAAGGCTTGGCAAGAGCTGAACAGCCAACATCGCGAATTCCAGCGCTACCGCCGCCGGCAGTTTTACCAGTTGCTGGGGCGATATGCAATTGTCAACAGCTTTCTGCTGGGCTTGGACTGGCTTTCCGGCGGAGGGCTATCCTGGTCGCTGTTTATACTCATGGGCTGGGGCTTGACAGTTTCCCTCAAAGGCTGGAACGCCTATCAAACGGAGGGTGAACGCTACGAAAAGGAGTTTCAGCAGTGGCAAAAGAAACGCCAGAAGAAGCTTCAGCGTCGATGAGTAGCATCTCGTCTCTCTGCTTTGAGCGGCGATGGTCTTAGAAGGAGACTGCCGGCAGATGCTAGTATAGGTAGCTGCAGAGGCAAATGCCTGTGCGGGCGTAGTTTAATGGTAAAACCGCAGTCTTCCAAACTGCTGTTGACGGTTCGATTCCGTTCGCCCGCTTCCAGCCACCCAAAGCCATAAACCCGCTCCAGATAAGCACTTCCAGCCTTAAACTGCAGTTGAGTTTGGGGTCAGAAAGTGTCAGGAAACGGCTATGGAGAAAAGGGAAAGCTTGGTACGCTTTTGGTCTGAACTGGCACTGCCGGGGGTGGCGGTACCGGTTGTCGACGGGGGCGCCGGACGAAGAACTTGGCTAGAGCCTTATCTTGTCAGCAACAATTTCTAACAATCGCTCCCCAGCGCTTACCTTCGGGCTAGGGACTACCTCTCGGAGCTTATTGCAGCCAAGGCCTGGCGATGCAAGTCGGGGTTGGCCGCCGCCAGCACTTCCCCCCTAGACGTGCGGGTCAAGGGATCCCCCGACCAATCGGTAATCAGGCCGCCGGATCCCTCGATCACGGGCACGAGAGCAGCAAAGTCGTAGAGGGCGAGGCCGCACTCCATCACCAGATCGATGTAGCCGCTGGCCAAGAGGCCGTACTGGTAGCCGTCGCCGCCGTAGGAGGTGATGTGAACCAAACGGCTGAGCTGCTGAAAGCGCTGCTGCTGGTCTGGCTGAGCAAACAAATCAGGAGTGGTACAGCTCAAAGAGGCGCGGCTGAGGTCGGTGGTGGCTTTGCTGCGACTAAGCTGTTGGGTGGAAGGGGTTATCCAGCGGGTTGGTTGTCCCTGCACCCCCACCCAGCGCTCGCGCAACACCGGCTGATCGATAATGCCCAAGATGGGGCGATCCTCTTCCAAAAGGGCGATCAGGGTGGCGAAGGTGGGCTTGCCGGTGGAAAAGGCGATGGTGCCATCCAAGGGATCCAAAACCCAGGTATAAGGGGATCCGGTCTGGTGGAAGCCAAACTCCTCACCAAGGACGTTGTGCTCCGGCACGTAGGCGGCCAGCAACGCCCGCATTGCCCGTTCTGCTTCCCGGTCGGCTATCGTTACGATAGGGGATCTAGCCTCTTTGTACTCGGCCTGCAGCTCCCCGCGAAACAGAGGCCGGATCACCGCTCCGGCTGCGTCGGCTAGAGCCTGGGCCAAGGCAATCCACTCTGGCTTAACCACTCTCTTGCCTACCTCGTCGGTGTTCTCTCCTAGCATAGGGAAAGATTTTCCCTCGGCTATGCGTGCTGGCCGACTGTTAACCCCTCTGGAATGGCTCTGGACCGCAATTGGAGTGATCTTGACCATTTTGGGCACCCTAACCCAGGTGAGCTTGCCGCCTCAGTGGCCAGGGGTGGGAGGATATAGCTTTTCCCTGCAAATCGGCGGCATGCTGCTAACGGCCTGTCTGGCGGGACCGGTAGCGGCAGTGTGCGCCCAGCTTGTCTATCTAGGCTTGGGATTGGCAGGGCTGCAGGTGTTTGCCCAGGGAGGGGGGTGGCAGTACCTGTACCAGCCCGCCTTTGGCTATTTGCTCGGGTTTTTGCCTGCGGCCTGGGCCTGCGGGACAATGGCCTTTCGACAAACGGATCCTCATTTACCGCGCGCCTCCTTTCCCCCTCGCCGCAACCCCTACGTGCAGCCCAGCCTCTCTGCGCCGGTGCGTCTGCAAGACTTGGCCGCCGCCGGTTTGGTGGCCCTGACCCTGGTTCACCTGACCGGGATCACCTATCTCTTAGCTACTCAGCCCTGGAATGGAGAGTTGCTGCAGTTGCTTCGGCTCTACTCTGGCTATACCCTGCCAGGACAGCTCATCGTGGTCAGCTTCGCTGCCCTCCTAGCCCTGATCCTGCGGCGCTTGCTGCTGCTTTAGCGCAAAAGACCTTCTATCTTTGCGCGATTGCGCATTTGCTCTTGGGCTGGAGCAGCAAAGATTAGCCTAGAGGCAAACTTGCCCCAGAGAAGGGACAAGGGGTTTCCAAGGTTTCACCAGGTTTCTGCAAAGTTTCGTGAGAAAAGGCAAGAATGCGACGCGCTGCGCTAACTCTCTTGGCAACGGGCTTTCTAGCCACCACTCTGACCGCCTGCGGCAACAGCGGCAACTCTGGCGGATCGATTGTCATTCCACCCCAAAGCCCAACCGTTTCCTTTATCAATCCGCCTACCTCTGGGCGCGTAGGCACCTCCACACCGGCTTTCACGGTGCAGGTCAGTGTGCCGGGCGGCGCCCGCTCAACCCAGTTTGTGGAACTGGAAACCTTCAACCCGCTTGGCACGCGCGTGCAAAGAGAAGTCTTTAGCCCCCAGCAGGTTGGCTGCAGCCCAGGTGCCACTTTCTGTAGCTTCAACACCGACTTCCGGGTTGCTCCTGGCGATCCTGCCGGCGTTTGGCAGTTTCGAATCACTGCCTTTGACCAGCAAAACCGCTCTGGATCCCAGACTCTTCTGATTACAGTCTTTCAGTAGGCAAGCCGAGCCGTTGCTTTGGATTGAGAGCTAAGCGAAAGCAGGGGATGCGTCAAGCACCCCCTTAAGGCGTAAGCCCTTCTCACCAGGAACGCCCAAATGCGGGATCCCTCATTCCATGTCCCGACGGTTGGGGTTGCGGGCAGGGTCATTGCTCAAGAAACCAAAAACAAACAGTCCCACAAAAAAGATTACCACCGCGTAAACAGAGATTTTCAGTAACAGCATAGTTTCAGCGACCCGTTTCCAAGTGGATGAAGCGAACAAGCAACAAAGCAATGGTAGAGCAAAGACCGAGAGCCACGGAGACGGGATCCCGTCAGACCTGAGGCTCGGCAAAAGTTCTTCACAAGATCATACCTCCCAACAGCTCCTCATTCCCGCCGTTGGCCCCAATTTGTCCCCAAAACGCCTCGGACACTTGCCGGAAAAGAGCCGCAAAGCTCGGCCAGATAGGGATCCCTGGCAAGGGGCAAAATTGTTAAGAAATGTTTTAAAGCGAAAAGCAACATTGCGCTCGCTCAGCGGCAGCAGTGTTGGAGAAGGCTGGGGAATGGGAGGATGGGATCTGCGGCTTTGCTGGCTGGGTACCTATCTATGCCTTTTGACTTGTCCGGTAATCCAGTTCATCAGTTAAACCACTGGGATGCTTCAGAGGAGCGGTTGCCCAGTCAGGCAAGACCTCCGTCGTCTCAAGAGATCTATTGCTCCCGGGAACTACAGCTTTCAGACGGCACCGCGGTTTTTCTGCGCCACTGGCTACAGGGATCCCCGCGGGGCCGGGTGTTGCTGTTGCACGGCAAAGGGGATCACGGCGGCGGGTTTGGCCCCTTGGCGGCGGAGTTGGCGGCTCAGGGGTGGGAAGCTTTGGCGCCCGACATGCGGGGATTTGGACGCTCAGGTGGCATCCGCTGTTGGATCGAGCACTTTAGTCAGTACCAGGCGGATCTAGAGGCAATCGTCGAGCAAGTTTGGCCCCAGCCAGGGATCCTCCAAGTCTGGTGCGGGTACAGCGCAGGGGCCAATTGGGCTACGGAATACGCGCTTGCTCACCCCGACCAGGTGCAAGGTTTGATCCTTATCTCCCCGGCCTTTCGTATCGACCACTATTTCAACCACTTTACCTGGGGTCTTTTACAGGTCTTGGACAAGGTTTTGCCCCAGTTGGCCCTGACCGGCCTCTACGAACCCGGGCGGGTGACCTCCCTAGCGGAGCAGCAGGCAGCCTTGGCTGCAGATCCTTACGTGTGTGGTGTTACCCGGGCCCGGTTTACGGCGGAGCTGGTGCGCAGCGGCCGGCGCTGCCTTGAACAAGCCCACCGGCTGGAGCTGCCAGTTTTGGTGCTCTACACCTCTGCCGATATTGTTGTCAATCCTGCTGGCGCTGTGGAGTTTGCCTGTCGGCTTCCCAAGGGTGAAGTCTACGATTTTCCCCAGTCGCGCCACGACCTTTTGCACGACTGCGAGGCTGCAGCTGTTCAGCAAGCAATTGGCTGCTGGTTGGAGCGGCATTTTCCCCCTCCGCTTTGACTGAGCTCCTGGGGCCCTCATGGCAAAATAGAGAGGCCCTCTTTCTGCTTGCTCCCATGAGCCAAGACCTGATCTACCGTCCCCGCCGGCTGCGGCGCACTGAGGCCCTTCGCCAACTGGTTCAGGAAACCCACCTGCGGGTGCAGGATCTCATCTACCCGCTGTTTGTTATGGAGGGAGAGAACCAGCGGCAGGAAGTGGAATCCATGCCCGGCTGCTACCGCTACACTCTGGATCTGCTCCTGAAGGAGGTGGAGGAAGCAGCCAACTTGGGGATCCCAGCGGTGGCTCTCTTCCCAGTGGTGCCGGAAGAGAAAAAGGATCCCACGGGGCGGGAGTCCTTTAACCCAGAAGGGTTGATCCAGCGGGCGGTGCGGCGGCTCAAGCAGGAAATCCCCGAGATCCTGGTGATAACGGATGTGGCCTTGGATCCCTACAGCAGCGAGGGCCACGACGGCATCGTGCGGGACGGGGTGATCCTCAACGACGAGACAGTGGAGGTGCTGGTTAAGCAGGCCCTCTCGCAAGCGGAAGCGGGAACCGATATTGTTGCCCCCTCCGACATGATGGACGGTCGCGTCGGCGCCATTCGCGAGGCCCTGGATGAGCAAGGCTATACCGACGTGGCGATTCTGGCCTACTCCGCCAAGTATGCCTCCGCTTTCTATGGCCCTTTTCGCGATGCCCTGGGATCCGCGCCCAAGTGGGGGGATAAAAAAACCTATCAGATGGATCCCGCCAACGCCCGCGAGGCCCTTAGAGAAGTGGAGCTGGACGAGGCGGAAGGGGCGGACATTGTGATGGTGAAGCCGGCCTTGGCCTACCTGGACATTATCTATCGGGTCAAGGAAGCGACAGATCTGCCCGTGGCCGCCTACAACGTGAGCGGCGAATACGCCATGATCAAGGCTGCTGAGCAAAAGGGCTGGATCGACGGCAAGAAGGTGATGATGGAATCCCTCTTGGCCATGAAGCGGGCCGGCGCTGACATGATCCTCACCTACTTTGCCAAAGAGGCGGCCCTGCTGCTGCAACAGTCCTAGCTAGGGCCTTCTGTACAACTGGGGAGATTGTCCAATCCAGGTGGGGGGTGCCTTTTTCTCCGTGTCGGCTACTAGGTCGCTGGGATCCACCAGGCGCACCTGGATTTGATCGGGCGGCACGCGGTTGAGGCGTTCCTTGATGAGGGCTTGCTGCTGCAAGGGATCCATGCCGCGATCCACTCCCTCCCGCAACCGTGAGACTCGGGCTGAGAGGACTTCGAGGTTCTGCTCCAAAACCTGCAGGCGGTGGTGCTGGGCCAACTGCACCGGTAAAAGGCGATACAGGCCGCCGAGGGCAGCCGCCGTAAACACGAGGTTCACCCCGATGCGACAGAGCAGTTCCCAAGCTTGGGGCTCCGGCTCTGGGGCTCGTCGTTCCCGCAGGCGAGACAGATTTCTTGAACAGGAAGGCCGGACGGGGATCGTCCGCGGGCCGGGAACCGGGAGAGAAGGGGGCGCTCCGGCCCGAACCAGGGATCCCTGCCCCTGCAAACGACGCAGCCGCGGAGCAATAGAGACGCCCAGCTCAGGCCGAGGAACCTGCCCCTCATTGACAGACATGGGGCGAGCCGAGGTACGCGAAGTAGACTTGGGTGTCACGGGTGAAGGGAAGCAATCGGGGGATGAAAGACCACCTCTGCTACTGGGAAGCGCAGCTAGGGCTTATTGAAGCCGATTTTTCCGAACGTGTCAGGCGGTGGTCCAAAACATTTTTCTTTTCAGCTCTACTCCGGTACGGCGGAGGCGGATTTCGGCTCTTTTTCCGGGTCTTCGGTCAACGCCAAGCAGGAACTGCCGGACAGCCAAGAGAAAAACCGGCTATGGCCAAACCCGGAAACGCGCTAGGCTAGAGGTTCCTACCTTGGGCAAGCTCTACGCCGTCCAAAGGACGAAGGCAACAGAGAGCCCAGGGGCTTGTAGGGTGCTTATCGGGATCCGCCTATGCGCATTGCCATCACGGGTGGGAGTGGTTTTATCGGGCGCCGCTTGGTGGCCCGCCTGCTGGAGCGAGGAGATGAGGTGTTGGTTTTGAGCCGCCGCCCTGAGCAGGCCCGCCGCGTTCTGGGAGCATCCCCCAACCTCAAGCTGCTGGAGTACGATCCCTACCAACCGCAAAGCTGGGCCTCAGCTCTGGAAGGGTACGAGGCAGTCGTCAACTTGGCCGGAGAACCCCTGGCTTCTTCCCGCTGGACGGAAGCTAAGAAAAGAGAGATCCGCCGCAGCCGCGTGGAGACCACCCAGGCCCTTGTCCAAGCCCTCGCCTCCCTTGGCCAGAAGCCCCAGGTGCTGATCAGCAGCTCGGCGGTGGGCTACTACGGATCCCGACCCGAAGGAGAGCCCCTGACGGAGGCAGATCCCCCTGGCCAGGGCTTTTTGGCAGAAGTCTGTCAGGCGTGGGAAGCGGCTGCCCGCCCGGCTGAGGAGCTGGGGATCCGCTTGGCCATCCTGCGCACAGGAATTGTCCTAGGGCCCGATGGAGGAGCCCTGGGTCAAATGCTTGCCCCCTTTCAGTTCTTCCTCGGCGGCCCCATTGGCTCTGGCAAGCAGTGGGTCTCCTGGATCCACCGCGACGACTGGGTGAGTCTAGTCTGCTTCCTGCTGCAGCAGGGATCCGGCGTCTTCAACGCCACTGCCCCTAACCCAGTGCCAATGGAAGAGTTCTGCCGCACGTTGGGGCAAGTTCTGGCCCGCCCCTCGTGGCTGCCAGTGCCAGCCCTAGCCTTAGAACTGCTGCTGGGCGAAGCAGCTCAGGTGGTTCTAACGGGGCAGAAAGTGATCCCCCAAGCCGCGCTGCAGCTGGGGTTCACCTTCCAATATCCCCACCTCAAAGAAGCCTTGCGGCAACTCCTCATCCCCCAGGTCAACCGCTAAGCGCAGTCGAAGATGGCCAAACCCACCACTGCTCCAGCAGCGGAGAATTGTGGGGAAGCTCCTTTGGATCCCTGCGGGCAAAAATCCAGACACCGCTGCGCCCTCCGAAAGGCCTCTCGGATATAGAAGCGGCGTTTAGCTTTTCCCCAACAGGGATCCCGCCAAGCCTGCTGAAGGCACCCCCTTGGTCTCCTCTGGAGTTGGAAAGAGCCAGCTAGCGGGAGCGGGCCAGCGAGACTCCTCCCGGATCTAGCCGGTTGGCCAGTGCTGCCACCACAATCATTGGCAGGCTCACCACCAGGCAGAAGCCCCACTGCTCCCAAGTTAGCGGTGCCGTGTCGAAGAGAGCATTGAACAGGCTCCATTGGCTGAAGAGGATCTGCAGCAGGATGGCCGCTCCAATGCCGATGGTGATAGCCGCCACATCCATTAGGCGTTCGTGGCGTTCCAACTGGCTGGCGCGCCCGCGGCCCAAGAGGGTAGGAATAGCCTGGCTGAGGCTGAGCAAGTAGAAGATGCGCCCAATCACCAGCGCCTGAATGGCCATGCTGCGGGCCAGGTTGAGGTTGCCGGTGGTTTGTTCGATGTATTCAAAAACCCCGAAGATCAAGAGCCAGTTAAAGGCTGAAACCAGCAGAATGCGCTGCAGCAGCCGGGGAGAAAGCAAATTGGCGTCGGGATCCCGCGGTGGTTGGGTCATCTCCCGCCCCGTGCTGGGCTCAAAGGAGAGGGGCACTGTCATGGTGATGGAGTTGATCATGTTGAGCCACAACACCTGGATGGCCAAAATGGGCAGCTCGCGGTTGAGGAGGACGCTGAGGAGAAGGGTCATTGACTCCCCTCCGTTCACCGGCAGGATGAAGGCGATGGCCTTGAGCAGGTTGTTGTAAACGGTGCGCCCCTCTTCGACGGCGGCCTCGATGGAGGCAAAGTTGTCATCGGTCAAGATCATGTCGGCGGCGGCTTTGGCCACTTCGGTGCCACCCCTTCCCATGGCGATCCCCACGTCCGCCTGCTTCAAGGCCGGGGCGTCGTTAACTCCATCGCCAGTCATGGCCACGATATGGCCCTGCGACTGCAGAGCTTCCACCAGGCGCAGCTTTTGCTCCGGGGCCACCCGCGCAAAGACAGATCCCTCTTTGGCGGCGGTAACAAACTCCTCTGGGCCGAGCTGCTCCAGATCCCGGCCGCTGTAGGCTTTCACCGGTTTGCCACCCCCCAGCCCCATCTGCTCGGCAATGGCTTGGGCAGTGAGCACATGGTCGCCGGTAATCATCTTCACCTGGATCCCGGCGCTCTGGCAGGCGCGCACGGCGGCAATGGCCTCCGGCCGCGGCGGATCAATCATCCCCTGCAAGCCCAAGAAAATCAGCCCTTCCTCTAGATCTGAGTGATCCACCTGAGTTTGGCTGCTGGGGACGGTTTTTTGGGCAAAGGCCAGAACTCGCAGCCCCTGCCGCGCCAAGGCCTCCACCTGCTGGCGAATCGGCTCTGCCTCCAAGGGCTGGATCTCCCCTTGGGATCCCATCTGGCTGCAGCAGCGCGGCAAGAGAGCTTCTGCGGATCCCTTGACGTAAATGCAACGCTCCTCCGGCCCCACCCTGTGTAAGGTAGCCATGTACTGAAACTGGGATTCAAAGGGGAGGGTATCTAGGCGAGGGCGGCAGCGCTGCAGATCTTCTCGATCCAAACCCCCTTTCTGAGCCGCCACAAGCAGAGCCGCCTCGGTGGGATCCCCTACAACTTCCCACTGGCCCTTGTCCTTGGGTTGGAGGCGGGTGTCGTTGCAGAGGCAGCCAGCTACGAGGCAAGCCTCAAGAGCAGGCAATTGATGGATTTCGATGGGGGAATCAGCCGCCGGGAACAGGATCTGGCCCTGGGGGCTGTAGCCGCTGCCGGTAACCCGGTAGAGCTGGGAGCCGGCGTAGATGGCCTGCACCGTCATCTGGTTTTCTGTAAGGGTGCCGGTTTTGTCCGAGCAAATCACCGTGGCGCTGCCTAGAGTTTCTACCGCCGGCAACTTGCGGATAATGGCATGGCGTCGGGCCATACGGGAAACCCCAATGGCCAGGGTTACGGTAACTACTGCCGGCAACCCTTCGGGGATAGCACTCACCGCCAGCGCCACCGCCGCCTCAAAGACAGTCGCTGCCGCTTGGCCCTGCACCAGCCCCACCAGAAAAGTAAGCGCAGCCAAGGTGAGGATAATTTTCAGCAAAGTCAGGCTGAACGCCTCAAACTTACGTGTCAGGGGAGTTTGCAGGGATCCCCCTTCCTCGATCAGCTCGGAGATGCGGCCTGTTTGGGTCTGGTTACCGATGGCCACCACCACCCCCGCCCCTTGGCCAAAGGTCACGAAGCTACCGGCATAGGCCATGTTCTGGCGCTCGGCCAACGGCGTGTCTTCGGGGAGGGATCCCAGCCGTTTTTCCACCGGCACCGATTCTCCCGTGAGGGCCGATTCGTCCACCCGCAAGTTGCGCACGCTCACCAGGCGCAGGTCGGCGGGCACCCGGTCTCCCGAGCTCAAGAGCACCACATCCCCCGGCACCAGCTCCCGTGAGGGCACCCGCACTTTCTGCCCCTCCCGCATCACGGTGACTTCAGTGGCCACCGACTTGGCCAGGGCAGCAATGGCCTCCTCCGCTTTGGACTCTTGGATGTAGCTGATGAGGGCGTTGATCACCACCACCGCCCAGATCACGATGGCGTTGCGCCAGGATCCCAGGAACGCCTTGATTGCCCCGGCCACCAGCAGGATGTAGAGCAACGACTGGTTAAACTGCTGCAGGAACTTAAGCCAGGCCGGGGTAGCTGCCTTGGCCTTCAGCTCATTGGGGCCATATTGCTGCTGCCGCCGGGCCACCTCGGCTTGAGAGAGGCCCTTTTCCAACAGCCCTGCCAAAGACAGCTCCTCTCCGAAAAGTCTCTGGATGGCCTGCTCCTCTGGCAGAGCATGCCAGGCAAGGGCCGGGAGCAGCTCGGGAGATGAAGATCTTGCCATGATCGGTGAGTCACCACAACACAACAGTAGGAGGAGCTTCCCGCTCTTCTCTCTGACAGCCTAGCGGATGCCGTCTGCCCCTTCCCAGCAAGACGCTCCCCAAGCGGCTCCCTCCAACCCTGAGGCAAGCGTCAAGCGCAGCCTCTTGGCCGCCCCTGGAGGATGGGTGGAGGTGGACAAGTGGGCGTGGAACACCCCCGCTATCCCAATGTGTTTGCTTTGGGAGATGCCTCTTCCCTGCCGACTTCCAAAACGGCAGCCGCAGTCCGCAAGCAGGCGCCGGTGCTAGCGGAAGACCTCTCAGCAGCCATGCAGTCCAAGCCCCTGCCAGCTTGCCATGACAGCTACACCTGCTGTACCATAGCAGAATTTGCCTACGACGGGAAGCTGGCCCTCTCATTTCCTCTAGCGGGAGCGCTACTCCATGTACCTGGCTCAAATGCACCTGTTGCCTTGTTGGCAGCGCCGTGCGCAGGTCGCCCGAGTACTCCCGGAACAGCTCACCGGCAGGTATTTTTGGCCCTTCCAAGCCGGCTGTAGGCTCCCCAAACACGGCCGCTCACCCTTTCTCGCAAGCAGAACCAAGTCTGACTGCTCCAGACTGTCTTGAGAAGGAGGATTGCAGGCAAAGCTACAAAATATTTCTTGGCATCAAATTTTTTGAGATGTAGAGATTTACCACATAACTTTCCGCTAATCTCGGTACAGCCTGTTAAGGGCTCAAGGGGTACAATAGCAGCACTTAGCAAACCAACTTCGGAAGGAGGATGGATTGATTAG